>NZ_DFMT01000025.1:0-10226 GCF_002376385.1 Algoriphagus sp. UBA3586
ACCTTAACCTGACGGCTATGGCCGTTGGCAGGCAGGCGCACGAGGCCGGACGCTGGCCCGCTGCTGCGTCAGCCCACCGCGCCCTCACTATAAAGTTTTTTCTAAAAGGAATGGTTTTCTGTTGCAAAAGAATAATTGACGAATCTTTTTTGGATGATCCTGTCATATCATTTTTTTGTTTGTCCGAAGAATGTTTAGGACTCAGGCTGACATTAGAGCTATTAATGAGACAGCCTCTTATTTTTTATCTAAACCCTAATTTTTCCCTCACTTGGTTGAGTAACTTTTCCCCTACCTGCCTGGCCTTTTCTTCGCCAGCTGCCAGCTTTTCTTCAATTTCTTTAGGGTTTGACATGTAAAAGTCAAAGGCCTTTCTTTCCTCAGCATACTTGGTCAGGATCAATTCAAAAAATTCCTTTTTGGCATGTCCGTAGCCATAGTTTCCCCCCTGATATTTTGCTCTCATTTCTTGAGTCTGGGTTTCTGAAGCTATAAGGCTATATAACTTGTATACATTACAGGTATCGGGATCCTTAGGCTCTTCCAAAGGGGTACTGTCAGTGACAATCGTATTGACCACCTTTTTCAACTGCTTTTCAGGAAGGAAAATGTCGATGTAGTTATTGTAAGATTTGGACATTTTCTGTCCATCCGTTCCAGGGATAGTTTTTACTGATTCTGAAATTCTTGCCTCAGGAATGGTCAAAAGATCTTCTCCAATAATCCTGTTGAATGTAGAAGCAATATCTCGGGTCATCTCAAGATGCTGCATTTGATCTTTCCCAACGGGCACCAAATCGGCAGAATACAATAATATATCCGCTGCCATCAAAACAGGATAGGTAAAGAGACCGGCATTTACATCAGCCAATCGCTCCGATTTATCCTTGAAGCTATGTGCATTGGCAAGCATAGGGAAAGGAGTAAAGCAGTTCAAGTACCAAGTGAGTTCTGCCACTTCAGGCCTTCTTGATTGTCTGTAGAAAACTGTCTTTGAAATATCCAGGCCAAAAGCTAACCAAGCGGCGGCCACTGCCAAAGTATTCTGCTTGCGGAGCTCGCTGTCCTTGGAACTGGTTAAAGAATGAAAATCTGCAATAAAAATGTATGATTCTTCCTGGTTTTCCTTCGCTAGTTGGATTGCAGGAACGATTGCCCCAAGAATATTTCCCAAATGGGGTCTTCCACTACTTTGTATTCCTGTCAGTACTCTTGCCATTGGTCTAATTTTGGCGCAAAATAAGTAAAACAGCCTACAATTCGGTTGGATTTATACGTTATTTGTTGGTATGAATACGAATATAAAAACCCTTTTCAGCTGCCTGATTTTCATTTTTGGGTCACAAATTGGTAAGGCTCAGACACCTAAATTAATTTGGGAGATCAATAAAATTGATTTGGGTACTATTCTGGAAGAGCAAGGTCCTGTGACTGCAGAGTTTAAATTCACTCATACCCAGGATTCGATTTTTGTAATTGAAAAAGTATATACCGATTGTGGATGTACCACCGTCGACTTTACTCAGGATAGTTTGAAAGTAGGGGAAAAGGGTTCTGTGATTGTTTCTTTGGATCCCAGTTCTGCAGCAGGCTTTTTCTCCAGAATGATTGTAGTAAAAGGCAATCTTGCCGGAACTTCGGACACACTTTTTATTGAGGGAACAGCTATCCCGTATCCTCAGAATCCCGAACTTGAATATCCCAAAAAACAACAAGGAGTAGGCTTTAGACTCGATAAAGTCAATATGGGGGATGTTTTTACAAACGAGCCAAAAATCAAAGAGATTGAGTTTTATAACTTTTCCAAAAAAACGCTGAATAGCAAACAGTTTCAGTATAAAGGCCCGGAGCATATTCAGCTTTCTATGGAATATGATTCTGTGAGGTCCAATGAAAGGGGTATTTTGAAACTGGCCTATTATGGTGACAAGAAAAATGATTTAGGTTTTTTTGAAGATCAATTTCAGTTTTCCTTCAGAGATGGAGAGGAAATCAGCTTGGAAATTATTGCCAATATATTCGAATACTTCCCTCCATTCTCCAGAGAGGAGCTAGGCAGTGTAGCTAATTTATCCATTAGCCCTGTGGAAATTGATCTGAAAGAAATTCCTGCTAATGAAATTTTGAACAAAACAGTGAGCCTCACAAACAAGGGAAAAGAAATTTTGGAAATAAGAAAGGTACAGGGTAATTGTAATTGCTTAACTTTAAGTTTACCAAAAACTCAGATTAATCCCGGGGAGACCGTTGAATTACAAATTACCTTTGATCCTAAAGGACGAAAAGGAATAGATCAAAGGAATATTTACATTTTCAGCAATGATCCCTTAAACCCTGTTCAATCATTGATACTTAAATCGAGGGTTAAATAGGAGAGATTCTGAGTGGGTTTTTAATTAAATTCTGCGCTATGAAACCGCTTAGATTTTTATTTTTCCTGGCTTTCTTAATCTTTTCAGGCTCTTTTGTCAGAGTTGCAGAACCTACATTCCGTGTAAAACCCTACTTGCAGGTTTTCCAGGATGGAAAAGTTCAGATATCCTGGTTTACCAGTTCCAATACGGCCTCTGAATTCAAGGTTTTTGATAATCAGGGAACCCTGATTTTGAGTCAAACAATCAACGGGGAAGAGGTACCGGAAATTTTTTACACCAGCCAAGAATTAAACCAAAGTATCGATGGCTTGGATAAGGGAAGTTGGCTTTATCAGGCTCAGGTATTTAGGTTTAGAGTTCAGCTAACCAACCTCAAGACAAATCATACCTATCGTTACCAAGTTATTCGTAACGGAGCCGTATTTGAGTCAAATTTTACCACAGCGCCAGATAAAAGTAATTGGGAAAATATTCGATTTATAGCATTATCCGATAGCGAAACAGAGCCACTGGGTAGAGTCAATAGAAGAGCGTGGTTTCCAAGAGACTTGAGTTATAGACCTTCCGCAAATTCCAGTAAATGGAAGGATAAGTTTGGAGTAACTGTAGAACAGGGAATACCCATCCTTAACTATGCCTTAACTGAAAAAGAAGGCTATGCCCAAAATCTGAAAATCATCAATTCCAGAAACCCAAACTTCATTGTGATGCCGGGTGACTTGGTTCAGGGAGGAGGATACCAGCCAGCTTGGGATGAATTTTGGAGACATAATGCAGGGGATTTTGATCAGGGTTTGAGTAAATATCCCATCATTCCGGCTTTGGGTAATTGGGAAAATTTTGGTGGAATCAGTGGGGGATATGGGAATAATGAAAATGGTCAGTTTGCTCCAGTGGTGGGAAGAAAACGCTTTCATGCCTATTTTGAAACACCTTCATCTGATCCCTTACAAAAGCATAGACAGAGCTATTACAGAGTTGATTATGGTCCCATAACAATTTTAACGCTAGATTCCTCCAATGGTACACCTGATCAAAGCCGCAGTGATTTTCCTGAGAATTCCAGACTGAAAAACCAGGAATATACTGTGGATGGAACAGATACCCAAGAAAACTTTACAGCTGCACAATATGCAGCAGCAGGAGGAACGGATTTGAGTGGTTTTGGTCCGGGTTCGGATCAGTATGCTTGGTTAGAGGCAAATCTGAAAAGCGCAAAAGAAGCCGGCCAGTTGATTTTTGTGCAATTTCATCATATTCCTTTTAGTTCGGGTGAGCATGGTGTTCCTATGAATCATGAATTGGCTACCGGTCAGGGAGGAACTCCCCTAAGAGTATTGCATCCACTTTTTGAAGCCAATGGAGTAATAGCCGTTTTGGCTGGACATGATGAGCTATTTGAGAGAAGCCTGGTAGATTTGGACGGGGATGGAAAAGGTGTCTTGTACTATGATGTAGGAGTTGCGGGTGATGGAATGCGGGGAGAAAAGCGAAACTGGCTCAGAAATCCGCTAGAGCTACTCAATTATAATCCTTATAAAAAATGGACAGCTGATCAGAATGAACCCGAGCAATGGGACACTTCCGGATCTACTCCTCTTTTAAAAGATGGGGGGAAACACTACGGACATTTGGAAGTCAATCTGAAAAAGATCCAAGACGGAGGAAAGACATTCGCCCAGATTGACTTTGATCCTGTTTATGCATTTCCTGTGCTGAATAGCAATTATGACCTTGAAAAGGTAGAGCGAAGAGTCTATGGGGATTCTTTTAGAGTGATGGTTGAACTTTCCCAAACCAGCGAAGTGATTGCTCCTCAATTCAAGGAGAAAATTACTGTTGAGTTAAATGAGAACGGAATTGCAAATACCAAAGCCCAGGACTATTTCAACAACACCATTCAAGCTAATTGGACAATTACCTTTTCTAGAGATATCAACTTTTCCTGTGCCGATTTGGCTGGGAGCGAGGTGGAAATCCAAGTAAAGGATGATAAAGGAAATACCTGGACCAAAGTGGTGCTTGTCACCATGCTGGATAAAATTCCGCCAAAATTGGTTGGTAAAACACCGACCCAAAAATTGGATTTGATTTTGGGCAAACTGGAATTAAAACCAGAAGACTTCCTAGCCTCGGCTTTCGATAATTGTGGTGAGATCAGATACGAATTAAGCAAGCAGAACTTTACCTGTGAGGATATTGGAAAGAAGCATGTGGTGAAAATTTTCGGCATTGACTCATCAGGGAATCAGTCTTTTATTGAGGTGGAATTCGAACTTCAATCTTTCCAGTCTAAGGAATTGTCTATTAGTCCTGCTTCAGGAACTCAAATTCCTTTTGGCCAGCAAAAGTTGGTGACTTTGGGCAATGAATTTGATTACGAGGTCTTGGGGTGGTACTACAATGAGGAGGTGATAGCAAATCAATTTGGAAAAAGTATAGAAGTATCTAAGCCAGGTCAGTATTTCGCCAAAGTAAAACCCTTGCCTAATGGATGCCCTGTTTTCAGTAAGAAAACAAGTCTAACTCAGGGCGATGATCCATTTGCAGGGATTAAAAAAGAAATCATCCTGATTTTAAATCCCAATGGAATTGCAGAGCTAGGCCCTAAATCCCTATTTGATAATTGGAATGCTGAACTTGAAAAATACACTTACATTTTTTCAAAAAATCGGTTCACCTGTGAAAACATAGGGACGAATGAAGTCAAATTGGAGATCAAATCAGGAAATGATCTAGTTGCTGAGTATACGATCATCGTTCTTGTCAAAGATACGCTAGCTCCGGTTTTAACAGTCAAGGAATCATTCCAATTGGAGATTAAACTGGAAACAGGAAAAGGGGTATTGCAAGCATCTGATTTAGTCATTGAAGCTAGAGATATATGCTCCATCAGTTCTTTGACCTTAAGTAGATCGGAGTTTGGTTGCGAGGATATTGGGAAAACCATTCCAGTGAAAGTAACTGCAAAAGATCCTTCCGGCAATATCAAAGAAGCTACCACTCAGGTGAAGGTAGTGGGAGTAGAAACCGCTAGACCAAAGGTGGTGGGAAATCAAGCACTTTGTGCAGGAGCAACTGGTGTTTTGGAGATTGAAAGTACACAGGATTTTGAGGTGGTAAAGTGGTTTAGAAACGGTCAGGAAATAGTCGGCGAGAAAGGTAAAAAGCTTGAAATCAAAGAAGGAGGGAAGTATCAAGCAGTAATTCGATATATCGGTGCTTGTCTATCGGAAAGTTTGCCTTTAGAGGTGAGCCTAAAAGAAAATCCTGGTGGTGAGATTAAAGTGGATGGAGATATCCTGAGAGCTCCGGAGGGAATGGCTTCCTATCAATGGTTTAAGGATGGGGAAAAAATTGCTGGCGCTACCCAAAGAGAGCTGAAAGTTACTGCGATGGGTACTTATAAAGTTCAGGTTACCAATGAGGCAGGTTGCACAGCGATGTTGAAAGAAGTTGTCATGACGATAGCAGGCTTGCCTTTAGGGAAGTTGTTAGTGCAAAACCTGAAAGTTTATCCCAATCCAGCTAAGAACCATGTAAAATTGATGGCAGAAGGTGAATGGGAGCTAGACTCCAAGACTGTTTCTATTTTCGATCTTTCAGGAAAAAATGTAAGTCAGCAAATTATTCTAGTAAGCGCTAATTTGAGTGAAATTAGCTTAGATGTAAGCCTACTGCCTTCAGGCACTTATACGATTATGGTTTTCAGTATTGATCAAAAAGTTTTGATAGGTAAATTGATCAAGTTGGATTGAAAAAAACTGATTATTCGCAGTCGTGCAACTTACCATATTTTCTCTGCTTAACCTATGGGTAGACCGATGACCGAAGCTTCGGAATTCTGATCCTTTGGGTTAATTCTTAGCCGTATTCATCTTCTTTCTGGAAAGAAAGCGAATATTCTTGAAAAATAAGTCTGTCAATGAACAAAGGAGATTGAGATATGAGTATGTCTCATAAATAACTCTAGTGTCAGCCTGAGCGCATGCCTGTCGCTGACAGGGAGTCGAAGGCCATTTGGCATACATTTCAATCCCGTACAATTGTCGGGGCGCTCCATGAGACAAATTGCACTTTTGAGACAGCCTCATCTTCCTTTTTTAATTCGAAATCATATTGTTCTGTTTTTCATTCCTGCCAGTTATCAATACGCTTGCAAAGCCCTGTTTATGGATACTCGCACTCCTTCTAAATTTTCACAATTCCTGTCCCAAAATGTCAAAAAATACCCTGTTTAGGGTATAGATTTTTTAGTTTGAAATGCTTTTCTTTGAGTGGAGCGAAAGGGATAGTTTTTTGATCGATCTAACTCAGATGAATCAGAAATACTGAAATTCGGCTTTCGAGGATTTGGAATAAAAAGATAAAAAGGTGCATTTATTCACCCAAAATCAATGAATAAGTGTACCAAAAGTGCATAAATAAATAAGTTATGCGGCATACTAAAAGACAACGGAGAATTTAATAACTGAATAATAAAAAATGGAAAAGATTTGTTTTGTTATAATGGGTTATGGAAAGAAAACAGACCCGACTTTAGGTAAAACTTTTGACTTGGATGTTACATATAACACCATTATTAAGCCAGCGGTTGAAAACGCAGGTTTCAAATGTATTAGAGGAGACGAGGTATTGGAATCAGGCATAATTGACAAAAGTATGTATGCTTTATTAATACACTCTGACCTTGTAATTGCGGATATAACAACATTTAATCCTAATGCAATTTATGAACTTGGAATTAGACACGCAGCTCGCCCGTTTTCAACCATTGTAATGAAAGAAAAGGATGGCAATATACCCTTTGATATTAATCATAATAAAACTTTTACATATACTCATATGGGAGAGGATATTGGGAGTAAAGAGGCTGAAAGGTGCATTAGAGCATTATCCGATTTAATAAAGGAGGTTGACAGAAGTCAAGAAACTGATAGTCCATTATTTCATCATATTCGAGGTGTAACACCTTACACCCTGCCTGAAGAAGAGTATATTCAGGTTATAAAAGATTTAGCAGAAAAAGAAAAAAGCATTTTTGCGATTTCAGAGAAAGCCAAAATTGAAATGGCAAATAGTAACTTTACCGAAGCCAAAAAACTTTGGAAAAAACTCGTTGATAAAGTAGAAAATGACACCTACTTTATTCAACAACTTGCACTTTGTACATACAAGGACAAAACAGTTAGTCCCAATGTGGCTTTAGTTGATGCCTTAGGAATAATAAAGCAACTTGAACCTGATGACAGGAATACTATTGACCCTGAAACCTTAGGAATTACGGGGGCAATTTATAAGAGGCTTTGGGAAAACAATCAAGACGAATTAGAATACCTTGACAGAGCAATAGATTATTACAAAAGAGGCTTTACAATTAATCAAGATTATTATACAGGTGAAAATTATGCCTTATGCCTTAATCTTAAAGCCGAATTAATTGAAGACCCTGAAGAAAGAGTATTCTTGAATTTTTCAGCTAAAGAAACTCGAAAAGAAATTATCAAAATCATCAATCTTTTTGAAGAAGACGAAGACTTCGAGATTAGAAGTGATTTAATGTGGATTTATGCAACTCTGTCAAATTGTTACTATGGTATTGGAGAAATTGAAAGACATAGAGAGTTGGAACAAAAGTTTATTGAACTAAATCCTGAGGAATGGCAAATGGAGACATACCAAAAATCCCTTAATCATCTAAAAAACCTTTTAAAATCATAAATTATGGCTAAAACATACACTATTTTCATAAGTCACTCTTGGGCTTATATTGATGACTTAAACAATCTGAAAAGATTATTAGAGAATAGAGGCTACTTTAACGTTCAATTTGAAGAAGCGACACCTGATGTTCCAATAAATTCTGATAACGCATATTACATAAGACAGCGACTAAAACAGAAAATATCGAACTCTGATGTCGTTCTTGGTATAGCAGGAATTTACGCATCTCATAGCGAATGGATGGCGTGGGAGTTGGACAAAGCATTGGAACTAGGAAAACCAATTATTGGTGTGGTGCCTCGTGGAGCAGAAAGAGTATCAACTGTAGTTTCTTCAAGGGCAAATGAAATTGTTCGGTGGAATACTGATAGCATTGTAGAAGCAATAAGAAAATGGGCATAAAAAGTACGACCGCATAACAGCACCTACCCAAAAGTGGCGGTTCAGTGGTTAAATCAAGCTTTGTACTTCTATCAAAGTTTGTGCTTAACTGACAGGGAATCGCTTAGAAATCGCCACCTTCGGGTAGCTGCAGCACGTTAGCACTTATTGTAAGGACAATATAGCAAATGAAAAAATACAGTAGAAGAATACCACTTGACAATTTAAAACTTCTATTAGCCAGAAGTGGAAACCAATGTGCCTTTTCAGACTGTTTGCATCCAATATTTGACAACAATAATTTATTTGTTGCTCAACTCTGCCATATTGAAGCAGTTTCTCCTAAAGGACAACGATATAATCCAGATAGGACAGACGAAGAAATTAACTCAATTGACAATCTTTTATTTCTGTGCTATCGACACCATAAAGTAGCAGACAACATTGACTTATATACTGTTGAAAAGCTAAAAGAGATAAAAACGAATCACGAATCAAAATTCAAAGAGCATTCATACGACTATCCAAAAGAAGTCTTATCTAATTTTGAAAAGGAAATTGAGAATTTTTGGACGCAGGTAGATCAGTTACATTCTGAACATACCTTTCTCGAATTAGCGGTTCCTATTGACACTAAAAAAGACATTCTTTCATTAATAACAGAAACACAAGAATATCTTGAGCATTTGACTGAAGTAAACTCAGTCTTAATGAATGATTGTAAAAGGACACATTTTGAATATGTTTGCTTAGCAATGCCTAACTTATTGACAAGGCTGAGTATTGCAATTGACCAAATAGAAATCAAGTATTTAGAAGAGCAATTACTCAAAAACCCTGACACCAAAGAATTAATTGACAAACTAAAGAAAGTTAGAAAGAACTTTGAAAATATAGCCAAGTATGCAGGACTTGCAGACTAAAACAAGTGCAACAGGCGTTTGGCTCAATGGCGGGTGACGTGGTTAATTGAACATTCTACCTCGCATCAACTTTTGTGGTGTATTGACAGTTTTGTGCTCCAAAATCCGCCACTGCGCCAAGCGCCAAAACGTTGGCGGTAATAATAAATGACACGACAAATTGGACAGTAAAGCAGAACAATATTATCCGACATATACTTTTAAACATGAATATCGTGACGTTGTTTTATTGGAGTTTGAAGAAGCTCAAAAAATAGCAAACGGACAGACTAAAGTTTATGGACAAGTTACTAATATACTATTAGCTGTTGTGACTATTTTAATTCCATTATTCTTTAATCAGGATAAAGAATCTAATCAGACCTTCAACTTCATTAAGGAAAACGCATTATTCTTTTCGACTATCATTTTTTTGTTTGGAGCATTGTTGCTTCGCTATTTTGTGGACTTGCAAAAACAAATAACAATTAACGGAAGAAAAGTTGTAACACTTAGGACAATGCTTGGACTTGACTATGGACATATTCATTTAACTCTTCCAAATTGGCGAGTAGAAGGAGCAACTAACCCTTTTGCTATTAAATATTTTAATGGTTGGTTAATGTTTCAAAGTATGCCATTTTGGGTTTTGACAATTGGTGTTAACGCTATTTGGTGGTTGACAACTAACGATAGACCTGCCTATCCAATTTCAATAAATAACACAACTGTTTTCAGTATTCCTTGGTTGACAGGAAACCTAATAATCACAATTGCATACCTCTTTGTTTTTAGACGCAATTTATATGATACTCACGAAACTGAAGGCTTCCCTCTTTTTGGA
>NZ_DFMT01000019.1:0-113423 GCF_002376385.1 Algoriphagus sp. UBA3586
CCGCTGGGGTTTTTGTGTTTTAGAGCTACAGAGAAGCGAGAGGCTGGAAAGGATGAAGGCTGAAGTCAGAAAGCTGAAAGAACGGACTGCTGGTTATTCGTTCCAATGAAGTTTATTCAGTTCAGGGATAGTAGGCAGCATTGAGTAGGCAGTAGGCTTGAAAGGATGAAGGCTTAAGTGGGAAAGCTGAAAGAACGGACTACTGGTTATTCGTCCCAATGAAGTTTATTCAGTGCAGGAATAGTAGGCAGCATTGAGGAGGCAGTAGGCTGGAAAGGATGAAAGCTGAAGTGAGAAAGCTGAAAGGGCGGACGGAATTCTGGTTGCTCTTCAAATAAATTTTTTTCAGTTCAAATACACTAGGCAGTTTTGAGTAGGCAGTAGGCTGGAAAGGATGAAGGCTTAAGTGGGAAAGCTGAAAGAACGGACTACTTGTTATTCGTCCCAATGAAGTTTATTCAGTTCAGGGATAGTAGGCAGCATTGAGTAGGCAGTAGGCTTTAAAGGCTAAAGTGTAAAAGCTGAAATAATTAAGGCTAGCTTTGAATTTTTTCCAAAAACCCGACAACTAATAACTAATAACTCAATAACCAATAACTTTTTATTTTAGACATAAGCTTTACTCATCACTTTTTTCAATAACAAACTCATTTCACTAAACATCTTCCAGATTTTTCCAAACTGATTTTTATCATGTTCTGTCGTGGGAATGGTCAGATTTTCCCATTAGCATAACTCCTAGTTTTGATTATTGAAAAAAATCAGAACATGGAACTGAAAACCTCCTACGCCCAAAAATTTCACCTCCCTTCCGAATATTTGAAAGAGTTTCATTGCTCTGTTTTGGAAGCTGGATTTTGGCCTGCCAAAAAGGAGAGTATTTCCTGTGATCTTACCCAAGAAGAACCGAGCTTAATTAGCGTGGATCTTCATAAAGTGTTGGATTGGTTGCATGGAAATGAGCTACCAAAACCTCTTGAAAAGGAAGTATGCGAAATCCCTGTCTTACTTTTTGTTCCTGACTTTTCCACTGCTCACCTTCTATTCCATTATGATGGATCACCTAGCTCCGCGAGTTTAATCAAGCATTTTATACAGCTTTTTAAAAAGCAAATTTCAACAAGCAAAGCCACTATTATTTCGCCTTGCTTTATCCCAAAATCCAAAATTAAAGAAGAACAGGAGTTAATCGAGCTTGTTTCCAATTCTACTCGGGAAACGAGCTTTATCAAATTTAATTTTTCCAGGATTGGGGACTTTTGGTCTTATGCTGTCAAGCATGATTGTAGCCTTTTAGTGACTACAAAAAGCTATCAAGCTGATCTCGCAAAAGTTCTATTCCACTTTTATAAAGGATCTCGGTGGTCTGATAAACTTTCTTTCTACCTGTCACTATAAGCCCTTAAAAAAAACTGAGTTTGATCATGCTTCAAGTATCTAATCACCACTAATTCAAAAACTTTGAAAAAGCCTGCAACCATAAATCTTCCAGCTGTTAAATGCTATCACTGTGGTGAACCATGTGAAAATGAAAATTTTCTATTGGAAGAAAAGCAGTTTTGCTGTCATGGTTGCAAGTTGGTGTATGAGGTTTTGGCAGAAAATGATTTATGTAATTATTATAACATAGAAGCTTTTCCGGGAGAAAGCCAAAAATCACAAACTGGGAAAAGCAATCGGTTTGACTATCTGAATGATGAAGAAACAGCAAGGAATCTCCTTGACTTTCAAAATCAAGAGCAGAGCCATGTTACTTTTTTTATTCCATTAATCCATTGCGCATCCTGTATCTGGTTGTTGGAAAACCTTTTCCACATTCATTCGGGCATTATATCCTCTAGGGTTGATTTCATAAAAAAGAAAGTTCAAATCAAGTTCTCCAATCAGAAGCTAAGTCTCAAAGAACTTGTTGAACTGCTTTCAGCCATAGGATATGAGCCAAGAATCAATTTGGCTAATCTTGAAAAAAAGCAAAAAAACTATTCGGATAATAGGATTGTCAAAAAGCTGGCAGTAGCGGGGTTTTGCTTTGGAAATATGATGCTCTTTAGCGTTCCTGAATATTTCTCTGAAACTGTTTTAATCGCCGAAAATTTTCGAGGACTTTTTAATTACCTAAATGTGGTATTGGCGCTGCCGGTAGTGCTCTATTCTGCGAATGATTATTATATATCTGCTTGGAATTCCCTGAGACTGAAGAGAATCAATATGGATGTTCCAATCGTATTGGGAATCATTGCCTTGTTTTTTTATTCCCTTTGGGAAATTTTAATTGCGGGTAATGCTGGCTATATGGACAGCTTGGGAGGGTTATTGTTTTTCCTTCTATTAGGGAAGATTTACCAGCAAAAAACCTTTGCTACTCTAGAGTTTGACAGAGATTACAAATCCTATTTCCCAATAGCTATAACCCGACTTTCTCAGGATGTGGAAGAAGTGATCCCGCTGCGAAAACTAGAAGTGGGAAACCTCATCCGTGTCAGAAATGAAGAACTTATACCGGCTGACTCTATTCTTTTAAGTGAATCAGCCAATATTGATTACAGTTTTGTGACTGGTGAAGAGGTACCTGTTCCGAAGAAAAAAGACGACTTGATTTTTGCTGGGGGAAGACAACTAGGAGATCCTATTTTATTGACTGTTCAAAAATCTCCTTCTCAAGGTTACTTGACTGATTTATGGAATAATGAGGCTTTTGAAAAGAAAAAAGATAAGCTTTTAGAACCGCTGTCAAACAAGATTTCGGCTTCTTTTACTTGGATTGTTATTTTCATCTCAGTCTCAGCTTTACTTTTTTGGTCCTTTACTGATTTTTCAATTGCCGTAAAAAGTTTTGTCTCTGTATTGATTGTGGCTTGCCCATGTGCTTTGGCAATGTCTACTCCATTTACCTTAGGCAATACGCTTCGAATTTTTGGTAGGGGGAAATTCTATTTGAAAAATGCCAGCGTAGTAGAAAGGCTAGCTCTGATCGATACAGTAGTCTTTGACAAAACGGGAACGCTCACATCTCCTAGTCAAGCAAAAATAAATTTTCATGGCGAGCTTCTTTCAAATGAAACAAAATCTCTGATCAAGTCTCTGGTTTCTAAATCAGCCCATCCATTAAGTATTAGAATCAATCAATGGTTAGGGAATATTTCTGTTTTGGAAATAGAAAACTTTGAGGAAATCAAGGGAAATGGCTTGAGAGCCATCTATAAAAATCAGGAAATAAAAATTGGCTCTAGTGATTTCACCGGTTCTAAGAATGGAGAATTAGAAGAGTTTGGCAACCTAGTTTTCTTTCAGGTTGAGGGAGTGACAATAGGCTATTTTCATATCCAGTCTGGCCTGAGAGAAGGGTTGGAAGATGTGGTGAAGGCTCTCCGAGGAAAATATGAAATCCATGTATTATCTGGAGATCACCCTCATGAATTGGGTTCATTGAAAGCCAAGCTTGGGAAGGACATCCAATACAACTTTTTGCAAAGCCCAAAGGATAAAATGAATTATCTGAGGGACTTGAATACATCAGGTAAGGAAACGCTGATGATTGGTGATGGGCTGAATGATGCGGGGGCTTTACAGGAGAGCAATGTTGGAATAGCAGTCACTGATCAGGTCAGTCATTTTTCGCCTGCAAGTGATGCCATCCTGAGTTCAGATTCTTTGAGAAGCATATCCGATTATCTGGGTTTCGCAAAGCAGTCTAGAAATATAATCAAAGCAAGTTTTGGATTAAGCCTTCTCTATAATGTAGTGGGAGTTAGTCTTGCTGTTCAGGGGCTACTAAGTCCAGTGATTTGTGCTGTTTTGATGCCAGTGAGCAGTATATCCGTGGTGTTATTTACTACCCTCAGTACTAATATCCTGGCGTGGAAAAAAGGTCTAATTATTCAAAAATCGACATAATATGGAAGTAATATTTCTATTGATAGCCATCAGCTTAATTCTCGCCGTGACTTTCCTTTGGCTCTTTTTCAGAGCAATGAAGGATGGTCAGTTTGATGATGATTATACCCCATCAGTTCGAATTCTATTTGATTCTCATAAAAAAGCAACAAAAAAACAATCAACAAAACCTAAGTCCTATGAATGATGCTACGCTGGAACGGTTCCATTACGACAATAAGATTGTCAAATATTTTGGAGCTGCTACGATTATTTGGGGCCTGGTAGGCATGCTGGTGGGGGTAATAGCCGCTACCCAGCTATTCCTCCCCGAGGCCAATTTGGGCAATCCTTACACTACGTTTGGAAGGATCAGACCTCTGCATACTAATGCAGTCATCTTTGCCTTCGTTGGAAATGCAATTTTCGCCGGAATTTATTATTCCATGCCAAGATTGCTCAAAACTCCAATGTGGAATAAAGGGCTGAGTTGGTTCCACTTCTGGGGTTGGCAGCTGATAATTCTAGCTGCTGCTATTACACTCCCATTGGGTTTGACCACTTCAAAAGAATACGCTGAACTGGAGTGGCCAATTGATATTGCCATAGCCTTAGTTTGGGTTGCATTTGGTGCCAATATGATTGGAACCTTATTCAAGCGAAGGGAAAGACACATGTATGTGGCCATTTGGTTCTATTTGGCATCTTTTATTACGGTAGCTGTACTTCACATTTTCAATTCCTTGGAACTTCCGGTTTCATGGACAAAAAGTTATTCAGCTTATGCAGGTGTACAGGATGCCTTGGTGCAATGGTGGTATGGACATAATGCCGTTGCATTTTTCCTGACTACTCCATTCTTGGGGCTCATGTATTACTTTCTACCAAAGGCTGCCAATAGACCTGTTTATTCTTATAAGCTTTCTATCGTCCATTTCTGGTCTTTGATTTTTATCTACATGTGGGCAGGGCCTCACCATTTACTCTATACTGCTCTTCCTGAATGGGCTCAAGTATTGGGGACAGTATTTTCAGTAATGTTGATCGCACCTTCCTGGGGAGGTATGGTGAATGGTCTTTTAACATTGAGAGGTGCTTGGGATAAAGTGAGGAATGAACCTGTACTCAAATTCATGGTGGTAGCCGTTACAGCCTATGGAATGTCCACGTTTGAGGGACCAATGCTTTCTTTGAAAAATGTCAATGCTATCGCACACTATACAGATTGGATCGTAGCACACGTCCACATAGGAGGTTTGGGTTGGAATGGTTTCTTGACCTTCGGTATGCTGTATTGGATGTGGCCAAGATTATTCAAAACCACCATTTATTCTCAAAAATTAGCTAATACGCATTTCTGGATAGGTACTCTAGGTATTATTTTCTATGCCCTTCCTATGTATGTTGCTGCCTTGACTCAGTTTTTGATGCTGAGAGAGTTTGATGAAATGGGAAGGTTGGCTTATGGAAACTTCCTTCAGACGGTAGTGGAGCTTGTGCCTATGTATATCTTGAGAGCATTGGGTGGATTACTCTATCTCATCGGTGCAATTATTATGGTATACAACATGTATAAAACAGCCCAAAAGGGAGTATTTCAAGAATATGAAGAAGATCAGGCTCCAGCTTTGGCACCTTCCTATAATGCAACAGGCGAATTTTGGCACCGTGCATGGGAAAGAAAGCCTATTTTCTTTACAGTCTTGGCGACCATTGCTATAGCCATAGGGGGAGCTATTGAAATTATTCCAACCATATTGGTTGAATCCAATGTCCCAACTATTTCCTCGGTTAAACCTTACACTCCATTGGAGTTGGAGGGGAGAGACCTTTACATCAAAAATGGATGTGTAGGTTGCCATTCTCAAATGATCCGGCCATTTAGGTTTGAGACTGAACGTTATGGAGAATATTCCAAGGCTGGAGAATTTGTCTACGATAGACCATTTTTATGGGGTTCCAAACGAACTGGTCCTGATCTTCACAGAGTAGGAGGGAAATACCCAGATTCCTGGCATTACTTCCACATGCAAGATCCATCCTCTATGTCTCCGGGCTCATTGATGCCTCCTTACCCATGGATGACAGAGAACATCATGGATTATTCGGATTTGCCTGCGAAGATCAGAACTCTCCAAAAACTGGGTGTCCCATATCCGGAAGGGTATGATGAGAAGGCGATGGAAGATTTGGACGTTCAGGCAAATCGTATCGTTTCCAACTTGAAAGAGGCAGGTGTAGAAACACTTCCTCATACAGAAATAGTGGCCATGATTGCCTATTTGCAGCGATTGGGCACAGATATCAAAGCTACAGCAGAAAATTAAATCAGGAAATCATGTATAAAGAAGTCTTAAGATCTATAGAGAATATTGAAATCTATCCAGTGATTTCCTTACTCATATTCGTTTTGTTTTTCCTTGGAGTGTTCTTTTGGGTATTTCGGATGCCAAAGGATTTGGAGGACCACATGAAATCTCTTCCTATGGAAAATGATGATCATTTAACCAGTGAACAGCCATGAAAAAGTTAACCTTGAGTTTAGCATTATTAGCCCTTGCAAATTCTAATTCATGGGCACAAACAGCAGAGTCCAATTGGTATATCACCCTTCAATCCATGGATTCTGGCCAGATAACCCTATTAATCATCCTTGGAATAGTGCTTCTGGTTATCGTTCTACTACTGATATTGATGGTTTACCTTATGTATTTCATGGTGGCAGTCTTGAAAAAAGAGAATCCCGAAATGGCAAAAGAACCGAGTTGGTGGGAGAAATTTAAAGAGCGTTTTGTGACAGGGAAATTGCCAGAGGTAGGAAGTAAGGATGAAAAAGCCAAAGTCATGGCGGATCATTCTTATGATGGGATAACCGAACTGGACAATTTTATGCCTCCATGGCTGCAATGGGTATTTATTCTGACAATCGCATTTGGAGTTGGGTATTTCGTGAACTACTCTGTTTTGGGCATTGGAAAAACAGGAGTTGAAGAATATGAGGAAGAACTTCAATTAGAAGCAATAGCTGCGGAAGCACGAAAGGCCAATATGATGGCATCTATTGACGAAAGTAGTGTGGTGTTTGATGAGTCAGGAGCTGCTTTGAGTTCTGGTAAATCCATTTTCGAGGCAAATTGTGCTGCTTGCCATGCCTCTGACGGAGGTGGGGGTGTTGGTCCAAATCTGACAGATGAATATTGGATACATGGAGGAAGCATCCAAGATGTATTTAAAATTGTAAAGTATGGAGTTGTAAGCAAAGGAATGGTTCCTTGGGAAGATCAATTATCACCGGTTGAGATTCAGCAAGTATCCAGCTTCATTTTGAGTCTTAAGGGTTCGACTCCAGCAAACCCAAAAGATCCTCAGGGAGAATTATTTGTCCAAGAAACAATCCAACCAGAAGAATTAGCTTCTGATAGTACAGCGATCATCACTTTAAATTAATTAAGGCTGCCAGGCTAGAAATCTGGCAGCCATACTCCAAATATGGCTAAGAAGAACCCTCATACTAATCCAGAAAACTTTCGTGATGCTTTGGCAACTGTCAAAGAGGATGGGAAGAGGAACTGGGTGTATCCCAAAAAAGTATCAGGGATATTTTACCGATATAGAACCTATCTATCATGGCTCTTATTGGCTATTTTATTTACGGGGCCATTTATTCAAGTTGATGGAAGACCATGGTTGCTATTCAATATTTTTGAAAGGAAGTTTATCATTTTCGGAGCTGTGTTTTGGCCACAGGATACTCACTTACTGATTTTCCTCCTATTGATTTTCATGGTTTTCATCATCCTGTTTACAGTCATTTTTGGAAGAGTCTGGTGTGGGTGGGCTTGCCCTCAAACGCTCTTTATGGAAATGGTATTTAGGAAAATTGAATATACCATAGAGGGGGATGCCAATAGGCAAAGAACCCTCAATGAGGGACCATGGTCAGTAGAGAAGATAGTTAAGAAAGGAGTAAAACTGCTTGTTTTCGCAATTATTTCATTACTGATAGGCCATTTAGTCATGGCATATTTGATTGGAGTTGATCAAGTAAAAGAGATTGTCTCTCAGCAACCAACCCAAAACATGGCCGGATTTGTCGGGTTATTGGCTTTTTCAGGAATTTTCATGTTCGTGTTTACCTGGTTTAGAGAGCAGGCCTGTCTTGTTGTCTGTCCTTATGGGAGGCTTCAAGGAGTGCTTTTGGATGATAATTCTATCAATGTCATGTACGATTACGTCAGGGGTGAACCAAGAGGGCCTTTGAGAAAAAGTCAAGCTGAAATTTCACCCAAAGGTGATTGTGTGGATTGTAGCCTTTGCGTTCAAGTTTGTCCAACTGGCATAGATATCCGAAATGGAATTCAAATGGAATGCGTCAATTGTACAGCCTGCATCGATGCCTGTGACGAAGTGATGCTAAAAGTAGATAGGCCTAAGGGTTTGATTAGGTATGCATCCGAAAATAGTATTCAGAAAGGCGTGCAAAAACTAATGACCACCCGAGTAAAAGCCTATTCTTTGGTTTTGATTGTATTGATTCTAGGTTTTGTTTCTCTGATAGCGACAAGGGAAGACCTTGAAGCAACAGTCACCAGATTTCCGGGGATGACCTATCAAATGCGAGACAATGGAACTGTCTCAAATCTTTATCAAATCACTCTTATTAATAAGACATTTCAGGAGCAGTCTGTAAACCTGCAGTCTTTATCGGAAGATGTATCAGTTGAATTGGTAGGTACATCAAATTTGGTGTTGCAACCACAGTCAAAGGTCGAAGGAAGATTTTTTCTGGTCAAAAACCAGACAAAAGTGAGTGTCCCTCAGGAAAAAGTGAATTTATCATTGATTCACGAAGGAGAAGAAATAGATCAGATTAATACAAGTTTCATGGCTCCAGTAGCCAAAAAGCAATAATTATGGATTGGGGAAAAGGTATTCTATTAGCCATTATTGGATTCATTGTCATAATCATGACCATGGTGGTTATATCTGTCCGAATGGAAGGGATAGAGTTGGTTACTGAAAATTATTATGAGGCCGAAATCAACTATCAAGATCAAATAGATAAAGAAAAGTCCACATTGACTCTTGAAAGAGAAGTGCTTCAGTTTGATGCGGAAAATCAAAGCCTCTTTTTAGATCTTCCGGTGGGAGCAACGGGCATACTTCACTTATTTCGACCTTCGGATTCTAAACTGGATCAGAAATTAACAGTAGAAATAAAAGAAGAAAATGAGAAGACAGTATTTATTGGAAATCTTCAAGCTGGTTATTGGAAAGCTCAATTGAGTTGGCAAGAAAACGGGGAATCATATTATCAGGAAAAGAAAATCTCTTTAAAATGATTTGGACAGCTTTAGCCCTAGGTTTTTTGAGCTCATTTCACTGTGTGGGAATGTGTGGGCCTATTGCTTTGGCTATTGGAAATTCAGGCTCTAATCAGTTCTTATGGAATAAAATTTTTTATAACCTGGGTAGAAGCTTCACCTACGCTTTTTTGGGATTGATTGTCGGGAGCATAGGATTCAGTCTATCCCTTGCAGGGTTTCAGCAGGGCTTTTCTATCCTGATTGGTTTATTTCTAATTTTCTTATCATTGCTTTTCAGGCAATCTGAAAATATTTCGTCTCTAGGTATCTTAAATGACCTTGTAAAATGGGTGAAAGCACAACTCTCGTTTTACCTTAAAAGAGGTGGGGCTTTGGCTTTTTTTGGAACTGGATTGGCAAATGGACTATTGCCCTGCGGAATGGTTTATTTAGCCTTGGTAGCTGCTTTGGGATTTCAAAGCCCAATATATGGAGCTATTTATATGTTTTTCTTTGGACTGGGCACCATGCCTTTATTGATGGCATTGATGCTTTCAGGTAAATTCCTTTCTATGAGTAAAAGAATACAATTCCAACGAGTCATTCCCTACCTGGGAGTGATCATTGGAATTGTATTTATTTTTCGTGGACTAGGCCTTGGAATCCATCTTTTAAGTCCTGATTTGCAAGTGTTCAATTATGGATCCCAACAGGTGGAAATTACCATGTGCCGCTAATTAGATAGCTTTACTGAAGGAGAAAACCTCCTCTTGTCTATGTTGTAGCCGCAAATCAAACTGCATGCAGATGATCCGAATAAAGGCTATACCTAATTCTGTAATCTGAATAGTTTTACCCATTATATTTATCATACCCTCGATCTCCATATCCCTTAAATTTTCAAGGCTGGAATCTGACAATTGAGACCAGATATTTACTGGAACAAAAGCAGCTTGTTTACATATCAAGTCTAAGATAATTTCTTTTACCAACAGGTCTTCCTCTGTAAGGGAATGTCCTTTTACAATTGGCCAATTTGCTTTGGAAATTTCATTTTGGTAAAGTTCGACTGACTTTTGATTTTGAGCATAGGCAATATAAATGTCAGAGATGCTACTAGCTCCTAATCCTATTAAAATTTTTGATTTGGAAGTGGTGTAGCCCATGAAATTTCGGTGGAGTTTTCCACTTTGTCTAGCTAGATTCAGTGGATCTTTTGGTAAAGCAAAATGATCCATTCCAATTTCCGTATAGCCCATTTTGATCAAAAGGCTTTTGCCTAATTCGTAGAGGCTCCGCTTTTCAATTTCATTGGGTAAGTGGGATTCATAACTTCTTTGAGCAGGGAAAGAAGTAGGTACGTGGGCATAGGAGTAAAAAGCTATTCTGTCGGGTTTTAATTCTTGGACCGCCTTGAAAGTACAGCTTAAAGTTTCTTCATTTTGATAGGGAAGACCATAAATCAAATCAAAATTTATGGATTTAAATCCAACTGATCGGGCATTCTCCACAGCTTCTTGTACCCGCTCAAAAGGTTGAATTCGATTGATGGTTTTCTGCACCAAAAGATCAAAATCCTGAATCCCGAAACTAACTCGATCAAACCCCAATTCTGCCAGTTTCTTCAAATGCTCTAAGCTGGTATTATTGGGATGACCTTCAAAGCTGAATTCTTTTCCCGGTAATATTTCACAAGATTCAATGAGTTTTTTTAGGAATGTGAAAAGATTTTCTGCAGAAAAAAAAGTGGGGGTTCCACCACCCAAGTGAATAGCTGCCAACTTCGGTTTTTCATGGAAAATGTTCAAATAATTTTCCCACTCTTTCAATAAACTTTCTAAATATGGATTTTCTACATCATGGTTTTTTGTGATTCTTTTGTTACATCCACAATAGGTACATAGACTTTCGCAAAATGGTAAGTGGATATATAAAGATATTCCTTCCTCCTTTCCATATATCTGGAATGCTTGATCAACTAATTGAGACCAATGGTTGGGTTGGATGTTATTTTCCCAAAGCGGAACAGTAGGATAGCTGGTATATCTTGGTGCTGGTGAGTTATACTTTTGAATTAATTCTGGCTGAATTGTCATAAGAAAATAATTTTTTCAAATGTCTGATTCTTATGGCCAGTAAATATTGACACAGGTAAGTCGGAAAACTGATAAAAATCATTTTGTGGTTTTTCCAAAAATAGTTTCAAAGTGTATCGATTGGGGATCCTTCTGCTAAGGAATGAGATCGGTTATTTCATCCTTTGTTTTTATGAGAAAAGCAGCTATTCCAAAGATGAAGGAAAAAGAGTAAATTGTTCTATCAGCAAATGAGAAATGAAAAATCTTAAAAAGATCGGTTTTTTTAGTGCTTTAATTCTTCCTGTATTATTTATTCTCGGATTTTACCTGGGAGGTATTGGCCTTTTTATAATTCATGTATTTGTTTTTGTACTGGTTCCATTGATGGATTTTTTGGTAAAAAAAGACAGTACTAACGTTCCCAAAGAATTTATTTCAAAAGTTGCCAAAGAGCGCTTTTATAAAGTGGTGACTTTTGGATGGGTATATGTTCAATTAGCAGTTTTAATTTGGGCCTTTTTCCAGGTTTCTAAAGTCGATTTTAGCTGGTGGGAATGGCTAGCTTTTACCAGTGGAATGGCTTTGATCACTGGAGGGATTGGAATTACAGTAGCCCACGAGTTAGGTCACAAAGCTGAAAAATTGGAGCAGTTATACGCAAAGATATTATTGATGTGTGTTTGCTATATGCACTTTTTTATCGAGCACAATCGTGGTCATCACGTTAGAGTAGCTACTCCGGAAGATCCGGCAACAAGTAGATTTGGGGAAAATTTTTACCGTTTTTGGTTCAGGTCTGTAAAGGACGGGTATTTGAGTGCTTGGAAACTAGAAGCCGAAAGATTGAAAAAGAAAAGCATTCCTCTTGCTTCCTGGAAAAATCAAATGATTCAGTTTACTCTTTTACCGATTATTTTTATAGTTCTAGTTACAGGAGGCTTCTCTATATTTTTCGACAGGTTGATTTGGGAACTCCCTCTATTCTTCTTGGCTCAAAGTATTTTGGGTTTTAGTTTACTTGAAGCTGTTAATTACTTGGAGCACTATGGAATGGAAAGGAAGAAATTGGCCAATGGTTTTTATGAAAAAGTCACCCCATTACATTCTTGGAATGCCAATCATACTGTGAGTAATTTTTTACTCTTTCAACTCCAGAGACATTCGGATCATCATGCATATGCCTACAAACCTTATCAGGTCTTAAATCATTATAAAGAAAGTCCACAGTTGCCGGCTGGATACTCTGCGATGATCTTGGTAGCCTTTTTTCCACCTTTATGGTTTGCTATGATGGACCCATTGCTCCAAAACTGGAGAGAAAAAACCTATCGGGAATCAGTCCAATAGGAAGTTGTTTAGGAAACTGCTTTTGAGGACCATCCAGAAGAAGAATAAAAGAATCCCCCAGAACAAATACACCCTGTAGTAATCGGTAGTTTCCCTATAGCGGTTTTCCATGATTTCGGTTTTCTCCAAACTGTCGATCTGGTCAAAAATACCTTGTAATGCATTGCCATCGGAAGCTCTGAAAAACTGAGCGTCAGTTAGTTTGGCTATTTCCCTGAGCGTTGTTTCATCTAGGTAACTTTCGACCATTTGTGGTCTGCCAAAGAAATCAGTTCCATAAGGAACCATCCCATCTTTACCTACCGCAATGGTGTAGATTTTAATTCCTAAAGCGGAGGCAAGTTGAGCTGCAAATAATGGGTCAACATTTCCCGCATTACTTTCACCATCACTGAGCAAAATCATCACCTTGGAAACGGATTCAGCCTCTTTCATACGGTTAGTGCCTGATGCTATGGCAGAACCTATAGCCGTACCTTTAGCTTCCATCATATTGAAGGAAATTTCGGAAATCAACTCGGTCAATAGCTTGTAGTCATTGGTCAATGGAGCCAGAGAATAGGCTTCTCCTGCGAAGACTACCATTCCGATTCGGTCTCCAATTCTCCCGCTGATAAAATCTATAGCAGTTCTTTTGGCTGCTTCCAATCGATTAGGACTGAAGTCCTGCAAATCCATGGATTCAGAAATGTCCAAAACCAGCATGATGTCTATACCCTCCGTGTATTGTTCCACCTTTTCATTGCTCCGCTGAGGTCTGGCCAAAGCGATCACGATCATGAAAAGCGCTAGAAGGAAAAAACCAGTTGGAATCAATCGCAAGTAGGTCCAAGGATTGTTCTTGGCTATTCTTTTAGGTAGGGAAAGTTCGAGAACAGGGTTTTTCAAAAATTTGATAAACTTCCTGATCAGCATAAAAAGAGGAATTATCCAAATCAAATTGAGAAGGATAGGGTTTTCCCATTCGTAACTTTTAAAGGTCTCTGGCAAAAACCAAGACCAGCTAAAGAACTCAGTGATTTGCTCTAACATGCTTGATTTTGCTTAACTTTTCATGAAGTTTTTCCTGAGCTACCTCCAACAGGTAGTCAGATGCTTCTTGTATTTCTGAAGTTTTTCCAGCGTAAATAATCATTTCAATACTTCGTAGAGAACTGAAAATTCTGATGTCTTCCAGCTTTTCTCCAATTTCACTTGATGTCCACTCTTTTATTGGAAGATTGGTGATACTTTCCATGTATCCTTTCCACAAGCCAAGAAGCTCATCAGCTGCGTTCATGGAGTTTTCATTTTTTAGGTTTTGAGTGGCAGCAGCCCATCTCTTCTGGAAGCGCTTCCAACGCCTTTTTTCATTGCGTTCGTTCCATATTTTCTTAATTCTATCCGCAAAGAGCCAGAAGAACACACCTAATCCCAGGATGGCAATTAGAGCGATACCTCCAAATAACAGCCAATTCCATTTTTTCTCTATGGGTTGGTATACATTGTTTTCCTGAAAAACAAGCTGTTCGGGAATACTGTCCAAAGTCAATTTGAGTTTTAACTCAGCTTCTAGAGGAAAATGGGTTACACTATCGTATCGATTGAGCTCATAAACCGGTAGAGTCAAAAAAAGGCTTGGATCTAACTCAAAATTCGAAAGGTAATACACGGCACTGTCAACCGTCATTGATTCCTTAGTGCTCGAGATAAAAGTTTTCTTTTCAAGCAAAACAAATGGACTGAAATCATAGACAGAATCAGGAAAAATCAATTGCTTTTCCTTTGGGTAGCTGGCTTTCAAAACATAGCCTATCCTTTCTCCCAGTTTGGCAGAATCTTGAAGGAAATAGCCTTCTACCTTCACCTCCTGTGCGGAGACTTGAAGTAAAATTCCCAGAAATAGAATCAAAAACAGTAACCTCTTACCCACGTTTCATGCTTTTATTTCTGTACTTAAATAATTCAATCAATGGCATGACAATATCCTGCGTAGTGTCTATGGATAGATAGTTGATTTGATTTTTCTTGCAAATCTCTCTCAAATGATCTCTTTCGGTTGTAAAGGTTTCAGAGATTTTTCTTGAAAAGCTTCCAAAAGCTGTATTTACCCAAGTTGTCTTTCCTTTTTCTTTATCATAAACAGGGATAATTCCCAACGCGGGTAAAGCAGATTCTCTGGGATCAGTTAACTGAATCGCAACCAAGTCATGCCGTTCGGCCAATGCTCTGAAAGATCGTTCGTAACCCTCATCAATAAAGTCAGAAATCACCACGATAATGCTTCTCTTTTTAATCAGATTGAGCGTAAAGGTGAATAGGGCGTTTAGGTCAGTTTTCAGAGAGTTATTTTGATGGTCAAAAATCCCTCTGATCATTTTTACTCCCTGCTTTCCACCTTTTGATGGAAGGATGATTTTTTCTTTTTGATCGGAAAAACTTATTAAACCCACCTGGCTTCCTTCAAAAATAGCTGCCAGAGTCAAAACCCCTGCAATGACTTTGCCTTGGTCGATTTTTTTTTGACCCGGCTGACCTATATCCTGAGAACCGGATATATCCAGGAGAAAATAAACTGACTGTTCTTTATCTTCTTTGAAAGTTTTCACAAAGGTTCCATGACCTTTGGCAGAAACTTTCCACTCAATCGTCCTTACGTCATCTCCGTATTGATAGGGTCTCAAATCGTCAAATTCCAGTCCTGAGCCTTTAAATAAGGATTGGTATTCGCCTTGCAGGTGATTATTTGCCACCTTCCGGATCATAATCTCGTACTTTCTTAGCTTACTGAATAGCTGGTCCATGGATTGGTGATTTGAACCGCCTAAGTTATGCTTATCAGTTCAATTATAAAATTTCCCTTACAGGAAGGGTAGTAAGATTATCCGTTAAAAAAACCTAATTTTGGATTGTGAGACGATTATTAATTCTATTTCTTTTGATTTCTACGGCCCTTTCCTGCGGGAAATCCAATAAACCTGATGGGCTTTTGTCTGAGGATCAGATGGTCAGCGTTTTAATTGATATTCACCTGACTGAAGGAGTGGCCAGTGCTTTACCCATTCCTTATGACTCTTCACAAACTTTGTATAGGCTCTTAGAAAAAGATATTTTTTTAAAACATGATACCAGCGATTCGGTTTTTACCGAGAGCATGCGCTACTATTTGCAGTATCCTGAAAGAATGGATCAAATGTATGCCCGTGTGATAGATTCTCTAGTAGTAAGGGAATCCAATCCAACCAGTGAAGAAAAAATGTAATGCTATATCCTTCGAATTTAGAGAAGAAAATAAATTTCAAAAAAATCAAAGAGCTACTCAAGGCTGAATGCTCCTCTTCTTTGGGGATGGAGTATGTCGACAAGGTAGCTTTTTCTTCTGATCCGAAACTGGTTAATAAATTATTGGACCAGACTCAGGAGTTTTTGGATATTCTGATTTCAGGAGAGAGCTTTCCTGCTTCCAATTTCACCAACCTGAACCCCTATTTGGAAAAAGCCAAGCTTGAGGGAGCTTTTTTGGATCAGGAGGAATTTCATGAAGTCAAATTATCCCTGAATACGCTTCAGGGTTGCATCAAGTTTTTTTCCAAATACGGAGAATCCTATCCTGCTTTAAGTCAATTGCTGGGTTTGGTCTTGGATCTGGATCTGGGTTTGCTAAAAGCCATCGAATTGGTGGTTGATGAAAAAGGGCAGATCAGAAGCAATGCAAGTAAGGAATTGCAATTGATCAGAAATCAAATTATTTATGAGGAAGGCAGACTGCGAAAGGTCATGGATAGGATCTTCAAGGAAGCCCGAGCTAAAGGCCTAACACCTGAAGATTCTGCGATTACTATACGTTCTGGGAGAATGGTGATTCCCGTTGCTGCTGAGAACAAAAGGAAGCTGAGAGGTTTTATTCACGATGAATCTGCTACTGGTCAGACTGTTTTCATGGAGCCCGAAGAAGCTTTGGATATCAATAATGAAATCCGGGATTTGGAATACATGGAGAGGAGAGAAATCATCAAGATTCTCACCCAGCTGACAGATAGACTTCGGCCTTCAATTCCCGCTTTGAGAAAAGCGACTAATTACCTCGGCTTGATTGATTTTATCAGAGCAAAGGCCAAGTTTGCCCAGAAAACCGAAAGCGTCAAGCCTGTAATTGCCAAAGAAAGAACCTTGTCTTGGACTCATGCGAGACACCCGCTGTTGGAGATGGCGCTAAAGTCTCAGCAGAAGAAAATTGTACCCTTATCAATTCATCTGGAGGGGCAGAATCGCTTATTGGTGATTTCCGGTCCTAATGCAGGAGGAAAATCAGTAACCTTAAAAACAGTCGCTTTGCTTCAATATATGTTGCAATGCGGTATTTTGATTCCGGTTCATCCAGACTCAAAAAGCTCCCTTTTTGATAATTTCTTTATTGACATCGGTGATGAGCAAAATCTGGAAAATGATCTGAGTACTTACAGCTCACATTTGATGAGCATGAAGCATTTTACGCAGTTTGCCAATAAAAAAACAATCCTGTTTATAGACGAATTCGGTACAGGAACTGAGCCTCAGTTTGGGGGAGCAATTGCAGAATCCATATTATTAGCTCTCAATAAAGCTGGAGCTTTTGGCATTGTGACAACTCACTATGGTAACCTCAAACAAGCAGCCAACAAAAATCAAGGCTTAGTCAATGGTGCCATGCGCTATGATGTGGAAAAATTGGAACCCATGTACCAATTGGAGATTGGAAAGCCGGGCTCTTCTTTTGCGCTCGAAATTGCTTCCAAAATTGGGATTTCGAAGGAAATTCTGAATTATGCCAAATCCCAGATCGGTGAAGAGAGAGTGAGGTATGATAGACTTCTGACTCAATTGGAAAACGAAAAAAACCAATATTCAGGGCTCCTTACCGAGGTGAAATCCAAGGAAAAATTGCTTCAGACCAGGCTGAAGGAATACAATGAGCTAAAAGAAACTCTCGAGCAAACGAAAAAACGCTATATACAGGAAGCAAAACAGGAGGCCAAACGCCTATTGGACGAAACCAATAAGAAAATTGAAGCAACCATTCGGGAGATCAAAGAAGGAAAGGCTGAAAAGGAAGCTACCAAAAAGGTGAGGAAGGAATTGGAAAGCTTCAAAGAGGAAATTAAGCCGGAAAAAGTAGTGGTTAAAGAGCCGGGGATCACTGTTTTGGGAGGTAAAATTGAAACTGGCGACTGGGTTCGTTTGAAGGATAATGGGGCGATTGCCCAAGTTTTGCAATTGAGAAATAAAGAAGTTGATATTTCTATCGGAGAATTGAAGTCCACAGTGAAATTGTCTCGCCTTGAAAAAATCTCTCAAACTCAGGTTAAAAAGGAGACCAAAGCTTCAAGCACTAGGTCAGGGTTTAATACGAACCAAAAGATGATGGATTTTTCTCCCAACCTGGACTTGAGAGGAAAAAGAGGGGAAGAAGTTTTAAGCTTGGTTCAAACTTTTATTGATGAAGGATATATGCTTGGTGTGAAAGATTTGAGGATAGTTCACGGAAAGGGAGATGGAATTCTGAGAGAAATTACGAGGAACCTCCTTAGAACTATGGGGCCTGTCAAAAAAATGGAAGATGAACATGCAGACAGGGGAGGAGCCGGAGTTACTTTGGTGACATTGAAATAAAAAAAGGGGGCTCAAAGCCCCTTTAATTTTAGGTTTTAAATCCAGATTATTTTTTTACCAAATTGAATACATAGCTTCCTGCCACTGCAAAAGTACCGTTGATTCTGGCTCCTGGTGCAGGAATATTGAATTCCAATCGCAAATTATCTCCTGTGCGTGTAAATGAAATCTCCCGACCTGCAGCTGGTTTGGCTCCGGTTAGACTGAATTTGTCAAAGTTGGTTCCCGCAAATGACCAGTTCCCTGAATTGTCAAACAAGTCATTATTATTTCTTGTGGTATAGGTTTTTGCAGAACCTGAATTTAAAATCAGCTCGAAGTTTTGATATTGATCTGTCACTGTAGAACCACTTCTGGTAACAGAACCACCTCCTGCAATTCCCCAAGTCTGAGAACCTGAACCAGTCAAAGCTTCTACAGCTAACTGTTCTGGCGTCTTCTGTGGTGTTGGAGCCGGCTTGTCACCACATGCAAATAAGATCACTGTAAACAATGAAATCAGACTTAAACTAAACAATGATTTTTTCATATACTTTTTATTTCTTAAGCTTAAATTCCAATGATTAGAGGCTTTTCTTCCAGAGGCTATAATTAGATTTTTAAATCTAATTTCCCTAAGATAAACTCTAAATTAAATTGAAATTAGAATTAATCCTCTAAAATTAACTATATCATTTGAAGTTCAAAGAATAGCCTTATTTATAATCTTCCAATACCAGTTTTTGTTGACAAAATTCATACTCTCTGGATTCATTGGAGCAAACAATTAAGATCTGGTTCTGAGCAAATTTTTCCACCATTTCCAAATACCAGTTTATCCCTTTTTTATCGAGATTAGAAGTGGGTTCGTCGAGAAGGACCAAGTCAACATCTGAAAAAAGTGCCAATCCAAGCTTTAATCTTTGTTTCATTCCTGAAGAAAACTGGGATATGGGTTTATTCATATGTTGCTCCAGGTATAAAATCTGCAACATTTCTTCCAAGCTCAAATTGCTTTTAGGTTTTTTGAATTTGAAATGAAATTGCAATACTTCCTTGAGGCTAAATTCCTCTGGAAGCTCCAAATATGGTGCTGCAATAGTTAGGAATCTAAACCAGTCAGAATCAGGAATAGGTTTGTCTTTTAGGAAAGATATTTTTCCGGAACTCAATGGGATGGACCCTGCAATACATTTGAGAAGTGTGGACTTTCCCGAGCCATTACTTCCAGTGATTGCTAGTGAATCACCGGATTGAAGCGATAAATCCAGATTTTTAAAAATCCATTCGTATTGAAAGCGTTTTGAAGCCTCTTCGAGTTGGATTTTCAGCATTTTAATTGATATAGCCTTTCATTACTCCTCTTTCTGAAGATCGGATAAAATTCAGAATTTCATCTCTTTCTTTGGTTGCAGGAAGGTTTACTTCAATTTCTTCCAAAGCCTTACTGTTATTGAGGCTGTTTAAGAAAAGATATCTATATACTTCCTGTATATGTGCAATGGTTTCAGAGCTGAAACCTCTTCTTCTCAGTCCCAATGAGTTTACACCGGCATAGGAAAGTGGTTCCCTTGCAGCTTTTGTGAATGGAGGAACGTCCTTTCTCACCAATGAACCGCCTGAAATCATGGAGTGCATTCCTACCTTGACAAATTGGTGAATGGCACTAGATCCACCCACAATTGCCCAGTCATCGATGGATACGTGTCCAGCAATTTGTACTGAGTTGGCGATGATTACATGGCTTCCGATCACACAGTCATGTGCAACGTGTACATAAGCCATTAGAAGGCAGTTGCTTCCTATTACTGTAGTCTGCTTGTCAACTGTTCCCCGGCTGATAGTAACACACTCCCTAATGGTAGTATTATCACCAATCACTACGGTAGAATCTTCTCCTTGAAATTTTAAGTCTTGAGGAATACCTGCGATCACTGCACCTGGAAATATCTTGCAGTTTTTTCCAATTCTTGCGCCTGGGAAAATCGTAACATTAGGGCCAATCCAAGAATTTTCTCCAATGATTACATCTTCATGAATCATGGTAAAGGGATCAACGTGGACATTTTCTCCAAGTTGAGCTTTTGGGCTTACATGAGCTAATGGGCTGATCATGATTCTTTTCTAGTTATACTGGCTGTCATAACTGCCTCACAAACCAATGTGTTACCCACATAGGCCTCTCCTCTCATTTTTGCAATTCCTCTTCTGATAGGCGCTAAAAGTTCACATTTGAAAATCAGTGTATCTCCAGGAAGTACCATTTTTCTAAACTTACAATTCTCGATTCCCAAGAAGTAAGTCCAATAATTTTCAGGGTCATCTACTGTGCTTAGTACCAAAATACCACCCGTCTGCGCCATTGCCTCCACTTGGAGCACACCTGGCATCACTGGATTGCCCGGAAAATGACCCAAGAAAAACGGTTCATTCATCGTTACATTTTTCACTCCAGCAACTACCGTATCATCTAAGTAGATGATTTTATCCAACAATTGGAAAGGATATCTATGAGGAAGAATATTGGAGATCTGATTGATATCCATTACTGGTGGAAGTTTTGGATCGTAGTGTGGAATGTGCGAAGCTCCTGCCTTTTCCATAGCTCTTTTTAGCTTTTTTGCGAAAGCTACGTTGGCAGCGTGCCCTGGTCTTGCAGCTAAAATTTGAGCCTTCAATGGTCTTCCAACCAATGCCAAATCTCCTACTACATCCAAAAGCTTATGTCTTGCAGGCTCATTTCGGTAGCGAAGATCAACATTATTAAGGATGCCTTCCTTTTTGACCTCAACTCTTTGCTTGTTGAACATTTTGGCTAGATGCGCCAGTTCTTTTTCTTCAACTACTCTGTCGACAACGACAATGGCATTATTTAAGTCTCCTCCTTTAATTAAGTTGGAGTTGTAAAGCATTTCTAATTCATGCAAAAAGCAGAAAGTTCTGCATGATGCGATCTCAGTTTTAAATTGTCCGATATCTGTAATGGACGCATGCTGACTTCCCAAGACTGGAGAATTGTAGTCAACCATGACGGTCACTCTATAATTGTCGGTTGGAAGAGCAACCATTTCTACTTCTCTGGAAGAATCCTTGTATTGGATACTTTCCTGAACTTCAAAAAATCTTCTCAATGCATTTTGTTCTTCCAGCCCAGCGTCTTCTAGCACCTCAATAAATTGAATGGATGAACCGTCCATGATAGGAGGTTCTGGACCATCCAGCTGAATTAGCACATTGTCTATTTCCATGCCAACCAAAGCAGCTAGAACATGTTCTACAGTGTAAACGCGTGCTCCGTTTTGCTCAAGCGTGGTGCCTCTGGATACGTCTACGACCAAATCGCAGTCTGCATCCACAGTAGGCATTCCTTCTAAATCTATTCGCTGAAACTTAATACCGTGATTGGGTGGAGCAGGTAAAAAAGTCATGTTGGAAATGACTCCTGTATGTAGGCCAACTCCTGACAATTCAACCTGTTTCTTTATAGTGTGCTGTTTTACTTTCATTATTTCTTAGCCATTTAAATGCTAGGGCCGCAAAATTAAGGCTTTTTTTCGAGTTCTTTGATTCTGTTCTCTAGGTCGTCCAAATTTTTGAATATAGAATAAGACTTTAAAAACTGTTTCATGTCAAATCCTATGTAACCAAATAATGTTTGCCCAGGTGATTTGATGGACTTACTTACACCCGTGTTGGCTCCGATAGTAGTGTTGTCCGCAATTTTAATATGGCCTACAATTCCTGCTTTTCCGGCGATAACACAGTTTTTTCCAATTTCTGTGGATCCTGAAATTCCTGTTTGGGCAGCAATAACAGTATTTTCACCTATTACAACGTTGTGGGCAATTTGTACCTGATTATCGATTTTCGCTCCCTTTTTGATTAGGGTTGAGCCCATGGTTGCGCAATCAATAGTTGAATTAGCTCCAATACTGACATTGTCCTCTATGATTACGTTTCCTATTTGCGGGATAGCTTTATATGATCCATCTTCTTGAGGAGCAAAGCCAAAACCATCCGAGCCTATCACGGCACCAGGATGGATTTCACAATTTTTACCAATTTTGGTGTCGGTACAAATCCTGGCGCCAGAATGAATGATGGTATTATCTCCAATCTCTACATTGTTTCCAATGTATGCATGAGGATGAATTTTAACCTGATTTCCGATTTTGCAGTTTTTTCCGATATAGGAAAATGCACCTCTGAAGTGATTTTCTCCAATACTGGAACTTGCGTCCATGAAGCTTGGCTCCTCTACTCCCGAAAAAGACGCTTTTGAAAACTGGGCGTAAGCTTCAAGAAGAGCTGTAAATCCCAAATAGGCATCTTTTACCCGAATCAGATTGGTCTTGTAGGTTTTTGAAGGTTTGAACCCTTCTGAAACAATAACTGCAGTAGCTTGAGTTTGATAAAGGTAGGGTTCGTATTTTTCATTGGAAAGGAAGCTAATTCCGCCCGCTTGGCCTTCTTGAATTTTGTCAAGACGGCTCACTGTCAAGCTTTCATCGCCTTCTACTTTTCCATTCAATAATTCGGCTAACTGCCTTAAAGTAAATTCCATACAGCAAATGTATTGATTGTCTAAATTAGACTTTTGGCTTTACATATATAGTGTTTTTCGACGATTTTGCTCATCACTTTGATGTTAGGCAAGTCTGCCGCTTGAGCCACGTCAATTACTTTTCCTTTCTTGGTAAGAATATTAATCCGGTCTTTGATCAAATATCCATAATTGCTCACAGTTCCATGGGAAAAGAAATAATCCAAATCCTCTTCAGGAATCCCTAATTTTTGAATCGCTTTTCTTTTTGAGCTTTCAATTTCCTTTTTTGTAAAAGGGTCATTTTTCAGGCTTATTTTGAAAAGATTCCTCGTTAAAAACATCCTGGAAATACTTCTGAGAACATAATCATCCGATTTTTTCCAAAGTTTGATAGCTCCCCATAGATCCAAATCATCTAACTCCAAGAAAATCTTCAATAAATCAGGATTGCTTTGAAAATCCTGTAAGGTATGTTCATTGCCCAATAGATAATCAAACTCCTCGGAAATTGGGAAATTGGCACCCCTGATTTTTAAGTCTTTTGCTCTTTGGATCAGGTTTATCAGCATTTTTTCTGCACTCACGGTAGTCTTGTGCAAGTAAACCTGCCAATACATTAGCCTTCTGGCGCTCAGAAAGTTTTCTATAGAGTAAATCCCTTTTTCTTCAATGACTACCTGATCGTCTTTCACATCCATCATCTTGATGATACGGTCTGCCCCGATCGTACCTTCAGAGACACCCGTGAAGAAACAATCTCTTTGAAGGTAGTCTAGCCGATCAATATCCAACTGACTGGAAACCAGCTGATGGAAAAATTTCCGTTCATATTGATTCTTAAAGATTCTTAAAGTCAGATCAAGTTTGCCACTTAATTCTTGATTTAAGAGTTCTATAATCAGTAATGACAGTTCCTCATGCGGAACTGATTTTAAAAGACTATATTCCAATGCATGGGAAAAAGGGCCATGACCTATGTCATGAAGCAGAATTGCAATTAAAGCTGCTTCATACTCAGGGTCTGAGATTTCGGTACCTTTATTCCTGAGGTTATCCAAAGTGATGCTCATTAAGTGCATTGCACCCAAAGCATGGTGAAATCGCGTATGTAAAGCACCGGGGTAGACAAAATCTGTCAAACCCAATTGCTTGATCCGGCGTAATCTTTGGAAATATGGATGATCAATGATTGTAAAAATCAACTCGCTCGGAATGGTGATAAAACCATAAACGGGATCGTTGAGTATTTTCTGGCTTTTCAAGGAGGCCTGTTTTGTTTACCCAAAAGTAATTATAATTTTAAAAGAAACGGAATCCGCTATGTCGCAAAAATCCAATATTCTATGGGCCGATGATGAAATTGACCTTTTGAAGCCACATATCCTTTTTTTGGAACAAAAAGGCTATGCTATCACTACCGTTAATTCTGGCATAGATGCGATAGAAGAAGTCGAAAAACGAAATTTTGATGTCATTTTTCTAGATGAAAATATGCCAGGGATGACTGGCCTGGAAACTTTACAGCAAATCAAACAGATTAAGCCTCAGATTCCAGTTGTCATGATCACCAAAAGTGAGGAGGAGCATATCATGGATGATGCGATTGGAGGTAAAATAGCTGATTATCTGATTAAGCCATTGAATCCAAGCCAAATTTGGCTTTCAGTGAAAAAGATTCTTCAAAACAGACAGTTGATAGAAGAGAAAACCACTTTGAGTTATCAGCAAGATTTTATGAATATCAGTATGGCCTTTGGAGATGCAGAGGATCATGAGGACTGGGCAAATATTTATAAGAAATTGACCTACTGGGAGCTTCAGATTGACGATACTGAAAATAAGAGCATGCAGGAAGTTTTGGAGTCACAAAAAACCGAAGCAAACGCGTCTTTTGCCCGATTCATCAAAGACAACTACCTAGACTGGCTGGAAGAAAAAAACACAGATAAACCTTTGCTTTCCCATCAAGTGATGAAAAAGAAAGTGTTCCCTAAGGTCAAAGAAGGGAAGCCTCTGTTCTTTATTGTGATTGACAATTTAAGGTTGGACCAGTGGGAAGAGATCGAGTCCTTAGTTTCTCCATATTTCAATATTCAGGAAAAGGAAACCTATTATAGTATCCTTCCTACCACCACGGCTTTTGCTAGAAATGCGCTCTTCAGCGGGATGATGCCTATGGATATGGCTAGATTTTATCCCAACCTATGGGAAGATGAGGATTCTGATGAAGGGAAAAATAATTTCGAGGAAGATTGGTTGAAGATTAACTTAGAAAAAAGCAGGGTACAAGCGAAGCATTCATATCATAAAATAATTCAAGCCAATCAAGGAAAGGCTGTTTTGGATCAGTTTCACTCTTTGGTTCAAAATGAGTTAAATGTCCTAGTTTATAATTTTGTGGACATGGTATCTCATGCGAGGACAGATATGAAAATGATTAGAGAGCTTGCTCCTGATGAATCGGCTTATCGCTCTCTAACCAAAAGTTGGTTTGAGCATAGTAGCTTATTTGATCTGTTGAAAAAGATTCAACTGGCAGAAGCAGATGTAATCATCACTACTGATCATGGAACCAAGAGAGTCAATAAGCCATACCGAATAATTGGGGATAAAAATGTGACTACTAACTTAAGATATAAGCAAGGGAAAAACCTGAATTTTGAAGCAGGCAAGGTTTTCGAAATAAGGAAACCTGAAGATGCCAAGCTACCCAAGCTTAATGTTTCCTCAAGTTATGTGTTCGCTGTGGAGGACTATTTTTTCGCGTATCCAAACAATTACAACTATTATGTGAACTATTATAAGGATACTTTTCAGCACGGTGGCGTATCTTTGGAGGAAATGATCGTTCCGATCGTTTATCTCACAGCAAAATAGAGAGTTTTGGATAGTAAGATTTACGAGTTAAAAGAGCTGGACCAAATAGCCCAATGGATTATTGATTTTGCCCAAAACGAGAAGCTTTGGGTGTTTCAGGGCGATATGGGTGCTGGAAAAACTACATTGATCAAAGCATTGGGTGAAAAGTTTGGACTTGCATCTCAGGTAAGCAGTCCTACTTTCGGGATAGTCAATCATTATGAGCTTTCTGGAAAAGCTCCTATTTATCATTTTGATTTTTATAGACTGGAAAAACCTGAGGAAGCTTTGGATATAGGAGTGGAGGAATATTTTGAAAGCGGGAATTATTGTTGGATGGAATGGGCCGAAAAATTGGGAGGTTTTATTCCAGATCATTTTTTATTGATTAAAATTGAGTATTATTCTACTTCAAGTAGAAAAATCACACTTCAACATTATCGGGATGTCGACTCAGATTAATGAACTCACCGCTGTTGGACTAATTCCAAAAGAATCTCCTGCCAAAGTAAAAAGAGGGAAGGGCGGGCTGACTATTGGTATACCCAAAGAGCAATCTGATGAAGAAAAAAGAATCGTATTGACCCCGGAAGCAGTAGGATTACTGACCAACAACGGGCTGAATGTGATTGTGGAAAGTGGAGCAGGACTGGCTTCCAAGTTTTCAGATCAAGATTTTTCAGATGCAGGAGCGAAGGTGGTTTACTCTTCAAAGGAGGCTTTTCAATCTGAAGTAGTACTGAAAGTTGATGCGCCAAGCTTAACGGAAATAGAATCCATGAATCAGGGAGCATGTCTGATTTCAGCTCTGCAAATTGGAAAGCAGAATAAAGAGTTTATTGAGGCTTTGAATGCCAAAAAGATCACTTCGGTTGCTTTTGAATACCTAGAGGATAAAGTAGGTGGGATGCCGGTGGTAAGAGCCATGTCGGAGATCGCAGGCAGTACTGTGATGCTGATAGCTTCGGAATATTTATCCTCCGTCAACGATGGTAAAGGACTGATTATGGGAGGTGTTACGGGTGTGCCACCTACTCAGGTTGTGATTATAGGTGCAGGCACGGTGGCGGAGTATGCGGCTAGAACTGCCTTAGGACTTGGGGCAAATATTAAAATTTTTGATAACCATATATACAAGCTTCGTAGGTTGAAGCAATTGCTGGGTCAGCAGGTTTATACTTCGACTATTGATAATTTGACCCTAACTCAGGCTCTTGCAGAGGCTGATGTGGTGATTGGTGCCCTGAGAGCAGAGAAAGGAAGAAATAAGGTGGTGGTCAGTGAAGAAATGGTTGCCAACATGATGCATGGCAGCATTATCATTGATGTGGGAATTGATCAGGGAGGATGCATTGAAACTGCACAGATGACAACCCACAGTGACCCTGTGTATTTGAAACATGATATTATTCACTACTGTGTACCTAATATTGCTTCCAGAGTATCGCGTACTGCATCCTATTCTTTGAGCAATATTTTCACCCCAATTGTTTTACAAATGGCGGATTTGGGTGGTGCTGAAGAAATGATTTTTAATTACCGATGGTTTCTGCGAGGGGTATATACTTACAGGGGAAGCTTAACCAATGCTTATTTGGCAAGGAAATTTGATTTAACTCACAAAGAATTACAATTACTCCTTGCTGCGAGGTATTGATTAGGAAAGGAGGTTTTGCCTCAATAAAAATTCTAATTGATCATTTGCTTTGATCAAAGCCTGAGTCAAGCGCTCGTTTTCTCTTCGTAATGTGTAGATTTCAAAAGCGTTTTTGATGACTGTTCTGAGGTAATCTTCTTCCCAAGGCTTGGTCAGATAATGATACACTTGACCTTTGTTAATTGCATCAATTACAGCTTGTATGTCTGTGTACCCTGTTAATAATACTCTTATTGGATTTGGATGAATTGGGATGATTGATTCTAAAAATTCCACGCCAGTTTCCTCTGGCATTCTTTGGTCGGTAATGATAATGTCAATTTCTTCCTTGTCTAAAATCTCACGTCCTTCTTTGGCAGAAATAGCGAGAAAAATTTTATAGTCTCTTCGGAATGTAGCTTTAAATGCTTGAAGATTATTCTCTTCATCATCTACATATAAAATCTTAATTTTTTCTTCTGCCTTGGTTTCCATTCAATTCTTGACTTGAATACAAGTTAATCGTAATTCTAAATAATTGCTTTTTTTATTTAAAAACAAACAAATTCTATTGTGGCCTTAAACTTGATATGGATAAAATAGGTTATTCCTATAAAAATAATTTTCATTTTCATTTGAGAAATGAAATCAAAAACTAACTTTACAATGCATATCACCCAATCTGCACACTAAATTAGATGTTAACCACACCAAGCTATTCATTGTCCGATCAAGTATACCCGGTTATTTTAAATCCCAGAAATCGAGATGATCAGGAGAAAATAGTTGATTTGAAAAATAACCCTCAGATTCAGGTAATCAATCAAATCAATAGTCAGGTTGGCGATTTAATCAAATCACGGCATCCAGCAAAAACTTTTTCCAAGGAAGAGTTAAAAGCAGAGATTGAGAATTTTTTTGAAGAAAATCCCAAGGAGTCTTATGGGAATTGGGTTTATTATCCCTGGAAGTATGCGCTAGTTCATCTTTTGCCTGAAGAAGAATTTATTCGGGTTAGAACACTCAGAAACAATTATAAAATTACTCCTCAAGAGCAAAAAGAGCTCGCAAAGAAAAAGGTTGGGATAGTAGGACTCTCTGTTGGGCAAAGCATTGCTTTAGCCATGGCTTTGGAAAGAAGTTGCGGAGAAATGCGTTTGGCAGACTTTGATCATTTGGAATTGAGTAATCTCAATAGGTTAAAAGCTGGAGTTACAAGTTTGGGAGTAGAGAAGATAGTTATTGCAGCAAGAGAAATTGCAGAGATCGATCCCTATCTGAAGTTAACTCTATTTCGAGATGGTATCACAGAAGAAAATATTGACTCATTTTTTTCAGAGCAGGGAGAGTTGGATTTGATTATCGATGAGTGTGATAGTTTGGATATCAAAATTCTACTCCGAAAAACAGCCCAGAAATATCAGATTCCTCTAATGATGGATACATCTGATCGGGGAATGTTAGATATAGAAAGATTTGATTTGGAGCCGGAGAGGCCAATTTTTCATGGGTACCTGGGAGATATAAATTTAGATACGCTAAAAAATCTGACCAATAAGCAGAAAGTTGCCATTGGATTGAAGATGACTGGGGTAGATACTCTTTCTCCGAGGATGAAAGCTTCACTTTTGGAGGTTGGGCAAACTATTAGCAGTTGGCCACAATTAGCTTCTGCAGTTTTTCTGGGTGGGGCTTCAGTGGCTCATGTTGCTCGAAAGTTATTGGTGGGTGAACCGGTTGATTCGGGAAGATTTTTCGTGGATCTTGACGAAATCATCAAATTGGATCTTCCTGAAATTCAAGAAGAGCGAGAGGTAGTTCCAGTTAAGAATGGAGATTTTTTAGGTAGCATTCCCAAAAATATCATTCCATCAGGTTACGTCCTAAACAAGGAAGAACTTAATGGATTGGTTGAATTTGCCAATTTGGCTCCTTCAGGGGGAAATATTCAACCGTGGATATGGGTGTTCGATCAAAATGGAGTTTTGCACCTTTTCCATGACAAGGAAAGAAGTCACTCCATGCTGGATTATAAAGGCACCGGTTCCTTGATTGCTTTTGGCGCGGCTCTTGAAAATATCAGACTCCACTGTGCAAAATCAGGAATTGAGATCGAAATCATTGAACACATACAGGATTTCGAGGAAGATCTGATTGCAAGCATACGCTTTATAGTTAAGCATAATCAAAAAATCAAAGTTCATAATGGAGAATTGGTAGATGGAGTGGCAATCCGATGTACCAATAGAAAGAATGCATCCAAGGTAGATTTGACACCTGAGCAGATCCAGCTTTTTCACGGATATGCGTTGGCAGAAGATATGCCGATGGAGCATATTTCCGCAAAGTCGGACTTGGAAAAGCTATCCGGCATCATTGGCGGGATGGATAGAATGCGCCTTTTTCACGATCAGGGACTTAAAGATTTTATCAATGAAGTAAGATGGAATGATAAGGAAGCAAGAGAAAGTCGGGATGGAATAGATATAGCAACATTGGAATTGAGTGGGGCGGAAAGAGCTGCAATGGGCTTATTAAAAGATCCGAGGACAGTTCGTTTTTTCAGGAAGTTTCTGATGGGCTATGGCCTCACCAAAATTTCCCATGATACAATCATGTCAAGTTCCGCCATGTTTTTGCTGCAAGGAAAAGAATTTACTCCTCAAGAATACCTTAAAGCAGGAAAGGTTCTTCAGCGGATTTGGATCAAGGCCAACATGATGGAGATTAGTTTTCAGCCAGTGACAGCGGCAATGTTTATTTTTCACCAAACTCTTAGGGAAAAAGACCATGGCTTCACTAAAGAAGAGGTGACTATGATCAAAAAATACAAAGCAGAATTCAATACTTTGTTCAACAGGGAAAAAAGTAATGAAGAATTATTTATGTTTAGACTTAATTTCGGAGGAGAGCCAAGTATGAGATCCTATAGAAGGGAAGTCGAAGATACATTAATTACCATTAACTGATGTTCACCTTTAAAGCATTTAGGGCAGTTGATGAGCCTGAAATATGTGATATGTTTATTGAAGGACATGCAAATGTTCTTAAAGAATATGGTGTCACCAAGGTAACTTCCTCCAATAATGATTGGAAATATAACCCATTCGTTTTCGTGGTAACTGTTCACGATAATTCTACTGGACAAGTAGTAAGCGGATTAAGAATACACGTAGCCGATACAGAATTTCCTCTTCCTCTTGAAGGTGCAATTGCACCAGTTGATTCTAAAATTTTTGGATTAGTCGGAGAATATAGAGAAAGAGGAGGGACGGGGGAAATCGGAGGATTATGGAATAGTAGAATGATTTCAGGTTATGGTATAGGTGCCATTTTTCTTTCGAGGACATCTTTAGTAATTGCAGAGCAATTAAATGTTCCGACTTTATTTGCTCTCTGTGCGGAATATACCTTAAAACCTACCCTTCAGAAGGGTTTTGAGATTGAGGAAAACATTGGTAATAATGGTACTTTTTTTTACCCGAAACTGGATTTAGTAGCAACTTTGGCAGTTTTGAAGGATGTAGAAAATTTACCTTTAGCTCTCCCAGTTGAAAGGGAGTTTATTCTTGATTTAAGAAAAAATCTTGAATGTACCAGGGTTGAAGAAACCTTGAAAGGGCCAGTAGAAATTACCTATCAATTGAAAATTAAAAATACTGACTGGAGAGTTAAACCATGATTTCGATAATTACTTTTATTTGGGCTTTTTTTCAAGCTTTAAACCCTGTCATCTTAAATGGAGAAATAGTTCTTCTTGATAGGTATGAATACTTGATATTAGAAGAGGATAAAGACATCAAATTTCAGGAAATCATTGAAAGAAATGATTTCACTAAAATAGATCAACAAAGCAAAAATTTCGGAATCAACAATGATGTAGTATGGTTGAAATATGTTGTAGAGAATAATTCTGAAAAAGAAGGAAAATATTTTTACATCAACAACTCTTCATTGGATAGCTTAGAATTATTTGTTGTAAGCGAAAATGAGATTTTGGAATCCTATGTAGGAGGTAGATTAGTAGATTTTTATTCAAAACCGATTTTATCCAAATCAATAATTTTTGATATAAATCTCCCGATAGGAAAAACTTCTGAGATTTTTTTAAAAGTTAAAAGTGTAAATAAAAAGATTATTACATCCACGATAACGAATAGAAATTATCTAGAGAACCTGATAAATAGAGAGAATATACTATTTGGGATATTTACTGGTGTAATTGTAGGATTATTCTTTTATAATTTATTCCTATTCTTTTCTGTAAGAGATAAATTATATCTCATATATGTGATTCACACCGTATTGGTGTGGTTTGCGCAATCATCAATACTAGGTTTTACACAGGAAATATTCTGGCCCAATGTGGTTTGGTTAAACTTGAGATCTGGAGTTATTTTTTCATCTCTGGTTAGTATAGTTGGGATTTGGTTTTTAAGAGTGTTTTTGTCAACAGATAAATTCATACCCAAATTGGATAAGGGCTTTTACTTTATCTATCTCGTCTATGCTTTTATCTTAGTTAACGCCTTTTTCTTTTCCATCACAGTGAGTTATCAGACCTTATTGGTAACTCAAAGTATAGTCGTTTTATATGTTTTATTGGCAGCTTTTGCTGTTCAGAAGCAAGGCTATCGACCTGCTAGATACTATTTGCTAGCTTGGTCTGTGTTTATGTTAGGTATTTTCCTTTTCGTTTTGAGCGAAATGGGAATCATACCAACTAATGATTTGACTGCCTACATTATGCCTTTAGGCTCTGCATTGGAAGTTGTGTTACTCTCCTTCGCACTTGCTGATAAGATTAATATTTTAAAGAAAGAGAAGGAGAAAGAGCAGGCAGAACGCCTAAGAGTATTGAAAGAAAATGAGCAATTGATCCGTGAGCAGAATACCATGCTCGAAGAAAAAGTAAGAATCAGAACGGATGAATTGGAACAGGCTCTAAGAAATCTTCAAAATACCCAAAGTCAATTAGTCAGTCAGGAAAAAATGGCCTCACTGGGTTAGTTAACTGCTGGTATTGCACATGAGATAAACAACCCAATCAACTTTGTAAGTTCAAATATTACCCCACTCAAAAGGGATATTGCAGATATCATGGAAGTGATCGAGTTCTACCGTGAAACTGGTATGAACGAATTCAAGGAGGAGTCCAAGAAAAAAGCGAAAGACCTGGAAGAGGAATTAGAACTGGATTATGTACTGGACGAAGTAGATCAACTCCTCAAAGGGATGGAAGAAGGAGCAAAGCGTACAGTGGAAATTGTCAAAGGTCTCCGTTTATTCTCCAGAGTTGACGAGCAGGATGTCAAGAAAGTGGATATCCACGATGGGATTAATAGTACAATTATTCTCTTGAACAGCTCAATACCTGGTAAAATCAGGATTGTCAGGGATTTTGCTGAACTTCCTATGGTGGAATGTCTGGCTGGAAAAATCAATCAGGTATTCATGAATATTATCAACAATGCAGTTCATGCATTGAGTGATCATATTGATACAGTCAAAGATCCAAAAATTGAAATCCGCACCAAATCTTTGGGAGATCATGTGGTGGTGGAAATCGAGGATAATGGCCCAGGAATGCCAGATCATGTAAAACAGAGGATTTTTGAACCATTTTTCACTACCAAAGCAGTTGGGAAAGGCACAGGTTTGGGGCTTTCAATTGTTTATTCTATTATTGAAAATCATAAAGGAACTTTAGAAGTAAACTCTGAAGTGGGTCAAGGGACAACTTTTATAATTACACTACCTATTTATCAAAGCTCATCCAAGTATGAATAACCATATACATGTGCTTTATATTGATGATGAGGATAACAACCTCAAATCATTTAGAGCCTCGCTAAGGAAAGATTTCAAGGTTTTTACTGCCATAGATGCAGAAGAAGGTTTGCAAGTTGCCCAGACTGAGGAGATACATGTAGTAATTGCGGATCAGCGCATGCCTGGAATGACAGGTACAGAATTTTTTGAAAAGCTCATTCAAATCAATCCCGACCCAATTCGTATCCTGCTCACAGGGTATTCCGATATCGCCAGTGTCATCGATGCGATCAATAAGGGCGAAGTTTATCGATTCATTGATAAACCATGGAATATCGAGCAAATTAAGAACTCCATTAAAAATGCCGCGGATATTTATTTCATGAGGCAGGAGTTAAAAGAGAAAAATATACGCCTGAAAAAGCTGCATACCGAAATGAATCAATTTGTCTACAGTCTTTCTCATGAGCTCCGTGGACCTTTGATGAGTATTTCCGGTGTTTCAAAATTGGCGAAAATGGAAGTCTCCGATCCCAATATTTTGGAATATTTTGAAATGATAGATTCTGCCACCACCAAGTTGGATGATTTTATCTACAAAATGCTAGATTTCTATAGGTCTACCAAGATTGACCATAAAGTAACTGAGATCAAATTCAGGGATGTGCTTGGACAGCAAATGGAGGCCTACAAAGCAAAATTCAATCTATCTGAGTTTAATGTTTTGACTCAGGTTAATCAAGATGAGCTTTTTTACTCTGATGATGCAAAAATCAGAGTAATCTTGAATAACCTATTTAGCAACTCAGTGCAGTTCCAGAAGAATGAACAAGGGGAAAAGAAGATCTCTATTACCATAGATGTCAAAGATGGACAGGCTATCATCATGCTGGAAGATAATGGGATTGGAATAGATGACCGACATCATCCGGAAGTGTTCAACTTGTTTACAAGAGCTACCCAGAAGAATGTAGGAACAGGCTTGGGACTTTACATGGTCAAAGAAGCTGTCGAGCAATTGGGTGGAAAAATCGAGTTAAGATCTATTCTAAATGAAGGAACTACCGTTAGAGTAGTACTGCCGAGCTTGAATTAAGAATACTTTTCTGGGGTTTTTAGGAGGAAAGCGTATCTTTGCACCCTCACTTTTTATAAACAAAAAGAAAAATTATGATTAACCCTTGGCATGACGTCAATATCGGGAAAGATGCTCCCGAATATGTGATGGGAGTGGTGGAAATTCCCAAAGGAAGTAAAGGTAAATACGAACTTCACAAAAAGTCAGGAATGTTGATGCTGGATAGAGTTCTATTCTCTGCCGTGCACTATCCTGCCAATTATGGATTCATTCCCCAAACATTCTGTGAGGATCATGACCCTTTGGATATTTTGATTATTTCTCAAATAGATATCCCTTCCATGTGCCTAGTTGAGGCTAAGGTCATAGGCGTGATGCGCATGGTGGATGGCGGAGAGGCAGATGATAAAATTATCGCTGTAGCTGCCGGAGATCAGTCTGTGAATTATATCAATGATATCGATGAGCTACCTCCTCATTTGATGAAGGAAGTCCATCGATTCTTTGAAGATTATAAGAAGCTCGAGAATAAAGAAGTAAAAGTGGAGGATTTCCTAGGTAAGGAAGATGCTTTGAGAATTATTCGGGAAAGTATCGAACTTTACGATAAGAATTTCAGAAACCAACGATAAGATAAAGCCTGAGCAATCAGGCTTTTTTGTTTTTCACCTTTTTCTTAGGAGCTTTTTTTACAAGATAATTAACTAGGTCAGGATAGGCATGATGCTCATGGTTGGAGACAGAAATTGACTGTTGGTCTGAAAATGCTATAGTCAATTGCTTGAATTCCTTTTTATTCGCGATTACTACTTCTTCTTCCCAAGCTAAAATTTCAGCAATGGGGTAGGCTTTTTGAAATCCTCTTAAAGGAAGTTTGACGATAATTTGATCCCTTCCAGCAGTGATAAAACGAAAACCCGCAAGCATTTTTACCAACAGCATCAATAGCACTAAAGTGATCAAAGATGCAGCAATCAAGTAAAACCATAGGCCAAAAGAACCCTTGTAAGCAAAATCTCTGAGGATCAGAATCAGACCTGCCAAAAGAGCGACAACAATAATTCCCAATGAAAAGTAAGTGGATCCTTTCGGTTTAATGACGATCATGAGCTTTATGTAATTCCAGTAGTTTTCCGTAGGCAAAAGTCTCTAAATCCTTGAAAAAAGCGAAGAAAATCACTTCAAATTCAGCTTCCCTGTCTAACAAGGCCAAATGAGCTTCCTCCATTTTTGAATTAAAGGTGGTTCTTTTGGACATGCCAGTCAGTGATCTTCTGATGCCTTCTACAGTTCCATAGTGCAATAGCCAATTGTCTTTTCTCATCCAGTAATACATCTTTGCAAAGCGCTCCGGGAAGATGTCTTCATACCCATCCAATGTTGAATAGGTCTTCTGGATAAAATCTTCTATAGAGATTGAGGAATAGTTTTTCCAGTTTTTGATCAGAAAATAATCAAAAAAGATATCCGTAATCACGGTGGAATAGTGTCCAAATTTTGGTCTAAGATAGGATTGCCCTGCTTTGACCAATGGATGTGAGTCGGTAAAGTAATCTATCTCCCGATGTAACAAGATTCCGGAGATAATGTCCTCTTCAAAATCTTTGATCTGTTTCCCTTTTACAAAATCAGCTATGAAATTCCCGACGAGAATCTTTTCTTCATTAAAAGACAGAAATGCATGTGCGAGGAAATTCATAGAATGTTTAGACTTAGAAACTCTTTGCCTTTTGATTAGTTTCGCCTAAAATACGGATTGATGGACAAAGTCACAGAGGAATTAAAAAAAGGGCTGAAACTTTTGAAGCAAGAATGGCAAGAAGACCTGGCTCAATACAAGAAAAAGTTTTTAAATACTTCTCTGGCGGATAAGAAAAAAGAGGGGATTACTTGGCATCCTATTCAGGTGAAAAAGGCTAAAATAGGAATGGGAGAGAGACTTTTGGTAGAAATAGAAAAGTTGGATCAAAGCCAAAACTCTGCTTTTCAATCCGGAAAATCTGTCGCATTTTTCTCAACCCAAGATGGCTATGCCTCTTCTGAAAACCGAGTGAATGGAGTGATCAATCAAGTAAAAAAAGACACGATGATTGTTACGCTTCAGGCTGATGAACTCCCGGAATGGATGGATAGCAGCCGTTTGGGTGTTGACTTATTGTTTGATGAGGCCAGCTATCGAGAGATGGAATTTGCCTTGAAAAGAGTCATTGAGGCAGATAATCTTCGGCTTAAAGAGTTGAAAGAAACGCTCTTGGGATCGCGAACCCCAATATTCTCAGAAAACACAAGAAGTGAATCGGAAGGTTTAAACTTTTCCCAAAACCAAGCTTGCCTAAAAATCGCCAATGCAAAGGATGTGGCGATAATTCATGGACCTCCCGGAACAGGAAAAACCACTACTTTGATCAAAGCTATTTCGGAAGCTACAGAAAAAGGATTATCCGTTTTGGTTTGTGCCCCTAGTAATGCTGCGGTGGATTTATTGGTAGAAAAGTTGACAGATTCAGGAATCTCTACTCTCCGATTGGGTCATCCTGCGAGAGTGGAGGAAAAGATTTTGAACCAAACTTTGGATGCAAAAACAGCTTTTCATGAAAGTTACAGAGATCTGAAAAAACTTCGAAAGGAAATTGATCAGTATCTAAAGCTAGCCAAACAATACAAGCGAAATTTTGGACCTGAAGAGCGCAGACAGCGAAAGTTGTTGTTTGATGAAGTGGGGAGAATCCGGGAAGCTGCTAAGCATCTGGAAGAATATATTTCCTTTGACATTTTTCAAAAAACACAAGTTTTTGCCTGTACGCTGGTTGGCGCCTCGTCCTATCACTTGAAAGGGATGGCCTTTGATGTGGTATTTATCGACGAGGCAGCCCAGGGATTGGAAGCAGCAACTTGGATTCCAATCCTGAAGGCTAAAAAGGTGGTTTTTGCTGGTGATCACTTACAACTCCCACCCACAATCAAATCCTTTGAAGCTGCAAAAGAAGGTTTAGCGATTACTTTGATGGAAAAAGTCATTCAAAGAAAGCCTCAAGTGGCGGAGCTCTTACAGGTTCAGTATAGAATGAAAGCCGAAATCATGGGGTTCTCCAATGAGTATTTTTATGGGGGGAAATTGAAAGCTGCTAAAAATACAGACCTTCATGTATTCGAAAATGAAGCAGTCTTGGAGTGGATAGATACCGCGGGAGCTGGGTATTCAGATCGGCAAGAGGAGGAAAGCCTTAGCACCTTCAATCCTGAGGAAGCCAGCTTTACCTGCAAGTATTTAAATGAACTGATTAAGCGGATCGGCATTTCAAAATTTAAGGAAAACGGCTGGACTATAGGTTTGATTGCTCCGTATTCTGCCCAGGTAAGATACTTACGAACATTGATCTTTGAAACTTATGATTATCCCAATTTGAAGGCTTTTGCCGATTTGATCACCATTGATACTGTAGATGGATTTCAGGGGCAGGAGCGGGACTTGATGATCATTTCACTGACTCGGTCCAATGAGAGAGGAGAGATTGGTTTTTTGGCAGATGAACGAAGGATGAACGTAGCTATTACCCGATCCAAAAGGAAGCTAGTTTTAATTGGAGATAGCAGTACTTTGGCTATCAATCCTTTTTTTGATTCACTGCTTGGGTATTTTGAAGAAAAGGGAGGGTATAGGAGTGTTTGGGAGTTTATTGACGTATGAATCGATCCTTTTTCAAATCAATTTCTAGAAACCTTTTCCTGCTGATAGACCAAATTCAATAAGCTTAGAACTTCACCAAAGGCTTCAGCTGATTTCAATTGCTCATCCGATATTTTCTTGCCCAGTAGTCTGCAAAGCAAAAGTCCATAGACCCCGTTGAGGCAGATTTGGATTTCATTTCCCAGGTCTTTCCCATCAGCCTCCATTACAGCTTGTAGAATATGAGGCTTGGCTTTTTGATAAGTTTGGAAATAGGTTTGATCCGATTTAAGTAACTGCCAGTGCAGTTGGGAAAGCTCAGCAACCAATTTTTTACTTTCCTCCAAATGGCCTTTCTCCATAATTCCTTCTTTCTCCATTTGATTTCTGAAGTCCTGATACCAATTAAAAATGGTATTCTTTTCCTTTTCTTCAACGGGAAAGTGAGAAACTACATATTGCCGGATTTCCTCCAAATTACCCTGAAAAGACCGAATCAAGTCCTCCTGTTGATAGAGATAGATGATGTATTCGGCGATGTTTTGGGATTTTTTGTTTTCGGCTATGGATTTCATGGATTAAAATATTTTCGGGGTAAAGTTAAAAGCTAAATCTCAGAGGTCGAAATACAGTAGAAATACTATTGAAATATATTCACCTTCGGTGAATGAAATATTTATCTAATCAAGGAGTCCTGAACTGTTTGGGTTATTTCGTCGAAGGCATATTTCACTTGGTGTAGCGAAGTTTATTTCAACTATATTTCTTTTCTATTTCGACAAATCCGTATTTCAGGTATAATCCTCTAATTTTCTCCTTCTTTTTCCCTAATTTTGCGCGCAGAATGAACATGCAAAAAATAAGAAATTTCTGTATCATCGCCCATATTGACCATGGGAAGAGTACATTGGCGGATAGGTTGCTGCAAGAGACTCAGACAGTGTCTGATCGGGATATGCAGGACCAGTTGTTGGATAACATGGATCTGGAGAGAGAGCGGGGAATCACCATTAAGTCCCACGCCATCCAGATGAAATACACCCATGAAGGGGAGGAATATATACTCAACCTCATCGATACTCCGGGACACGTGGATTTTTCTTACGAAGTTTCCAGATCGATTGCAGCTTGTGAGGGTGCATTGCTAATTGTGGATGCTTCTCAGGGTATCGAAGCGCAGACCATTTCAAACTTGTATTTGGCATTGGGTCATGACCTGGAAATTATTCCTGTTTTAAATAAAATTGACCTTCCCGGAGCGGATCCTGAATCTGTGGCAGACGAGGTAATTGACCTGATTGGCTGTGATAGGGAGGATATTATTTTGGCCTCTGGAAAGACAGGAATAGGGATAGATGATATTTTGAAGGCTGTTGTCACTCGAATTCCAGCGCCTAAAGGAGACCCTGATGCACCGCTACAAGCGATGATTTTTGACTCCGTTTACAATCCTTTCAGAGGTGTGGAAGTGATCTTCCGGATTTTCAACGGAACCTTCAGCAAAGGCGATAAAATTAAGTTTGTCAATACCGGAAGGGAATATGAGGCAGATGAAATCGGTATTTTAGGGCTGAATCAGATTCCTCAGCAAACCATGAGTGCTGGAAATGTAGGTTACCTTATTTCTGGGGTAAAGGTGGCTAAAGAAATTAAAGTAGGGGATACCATCACCCATATCAAACGCCCTTGCGAGAAAGCCATTCAGGGTTTTGAGAATGTGAAGCCTATGGTTTTTGCCGGGATCTATCCTGTAGATACCACGGATTATGAGGAGTTGAGAGCATCCATGGAAAAGCTGCAACTCAACGATGCTTCCCTAGTTTGGGAACCGGAAACTTCCGCTGCTTTGGGATTTGGTTTCCGATGTGGATTCTTGGGAATGCTGCACATGGAAATCATTCAGGAGCGATTAGAGCGGGAATTTGATATGACCGTGATCACTACGGTTCCTTCGGTGCAGTTCAAGGCATTGATGACCAATGATACCTACAAGCTAATCAATGCTCCTTCAGATATGCCTGATCCTACCAAGATGAAGCATATTGAAGAGCCATTCGTTAAGGCTTCCATCATCACAGCTTCAGAATACGTTGGCGCTGTGATTACGCTTTGTATGGAGAAAAGAGGTCAAATCAAAAACCAGGTTTATTTGACTGCAGATCGGGTGGAATTGACCTTCGATATGCCTTTGGCCGAGATCGTATTTGATTTCTTCGACAAGTTAAAAACCATTTCCAGAGGATATGCATCCTTGGATTATGAATTGAAAGGATATCAGCCTTCTCACATGGTGCGTCTCGATGTGATGCTTAATGGAGAAGCAGTTGATGCGCTTTCTGCGATCGTGCACCGTGATAAAGCTTACGAATGGGGCAAAAGACTCTGCGAAAAATTGAAAGAATTGGTTCCTCGTCAGATGTTTGAAATCGCCATTCAGGCAGCCATCGGAACGAAAATCATTGCCCGAGAAACTGTAAAAGCCCTACGTAAAAACGTACTGGCGAAGTGTTATGGTGGTGATATTTCCCGAAAGCGTAAACTTCTGGAAAAGCAGAAAAAAGGAAAGAAACGCATGAGGCAAGTCGGTAATGTTGAGGTTCCTCAGGAGGCGTTTATGGCAGTGCTGAAGCTGGACTAGGGATTAACGATTTACGATTTAAGAATTACGATTTACGAGGCAATTCAAAACTTCGATATTCGACATTCGATGTTCATCATTCGATATTTAGAAATCTCAGTTAGACAATGAATTTTGAGCAATCAAAATGATGAATCGATCATGGAAAGAAAATATGATCTTGAGTCTCGCTTGATTGAATTTGCATCTGCTGTAATTTCATTTACAGATTCTATGATCAATTCGAAAGCTGGTAACCATATGGCAAATCAGCTTTTGAGAAGTGGAACATCACCCGCATTAAATTACGGCGAAGCTCAGTCCGGAGAATCAAGAAAGGACTTTATTCATAAGTTGAAAATTGTATTAAAGGAACTTCGAGAAAGCAGAGTTGCCCTAAAAATTATTGCAAAATCAAATCTGCATTCAGATTCAAAAAGAATTGAATCATTAATTAGCGAGAGTAATCAGCTGATTTCAATCTTCGTGAAAAGTATTGAAACTGCGGAAAGAAATAATATATAAAAATATCGAACATCGAATTTAGAATGATGAATTTCGAAGTTCTCGAACCTAATCAAAATCAAAATGGCTACAATCATCGACGGAAAAAAGACCTCCCAAGACATCAAAAATGAAATCGCAGCACGTGTGGCTGAGATCAAAACTGAAGGAGGGAAAATTCCTCACTTGGCAGCTATTCTGGTGGGAAGTGACGGAGCTAGCCAAACCTATGTGGGAGCCAAAGTAAAGGCTTGTCATGAAATCGGTTTTGAATCCACTTTGGTGCGATTGGATGACACTATTTCTGAAGAGGAACTTTTGGCCAAAGTAGAAGAGATCAATGCAAATCCCGACATTGATGGATTGATCGTACAGCTTCCTTTGCCTAAGCATATTTCTGTGGAAAAAGTCACCGATAAGATCAAGCCGGAGAAAGATGTGGATGGTTTTACTCCTTCCAATGTAGGAAGGATGGCCTTGAATTGGCCAGCTTATGTAGCGGCAACTCCCTATGGAATTGTGGAGCTTTTGAAAAGATATAATATAGAGACTTCTGGTAAGCATTGTGTGGTTATTGGCAGAAGCCATATTGTAGGAAGCCCGATGAGTATTTTGATGGCAAGAAATGGATATCCTGGAAATGCCACCGTCACCTTGACCCATAGCCGAACTCAGAATCTAAAAGAAATAGCTCAAACCGCTGATATTTTGATTGTTGCTCTAGGGAAGCCAGAATTTGTAACTGCTGATATGGTAAAGCCAGGCGCTGTGGTGATTGATGTGGGAATTCATCGAGTGGAGGATGCTAGCAAGAAGTCTGGATTCAGATTGATCGGTGATGTGAAGTTCGATGAAGTGGCTGAAAAAGCTTCCGCTATCACTCCTGTTCCTGGAGGAGTAGGGCCAATGACCATTGCTTCTTTGCTATATAATACCCTTTTGGCTGCAGAGAAAAAAGTTTACAGATAAAAGAAATTGGGTTAGAAAGCATTTGCTTTGAATAGGCTGGCTTTCTACTTTTGCAGACCCTAACCGCGCACGTGGTGAAATTGGTAGACACGCCATCTTGAGGGGGTGGTGCCCTACGGGTGTGGAAGTTCGAATCTTCTCGTGCGCACAAAGCCTTTCCAATTTTGGAGAGGCTTTTTTGATTAATGGCACTCAATCAGTTTTATTTTTGGTTAATTTCGACTCAATTGATTGATTATGAAAAAGCACCTTTTATCTACCGCATTCCTTTTCCTATTTTTAGGATTAAATACAATCTTGGCTCAAACTGCCCAGTTTCCAATTGTCAAAGGTTTTGGAGGAATCTATGAGATACCGGAGGCTACAGAAAGGCCGGATGGATCCATGGAATATAAGATCTTAGTCGATTTGACTTCAGGAGCTGATAATCCTGCAGAAATATCCAGATGGGTAGATAATATAGCCCGTATGATGAATTTGCATGGCTTGGCTGGAGTAACTAAGGATAGACTACATGTCAAGGTAGTGGTACACGGAGGAGCTATTTTCACCTTATTGAATGATGATAGGCATCAGACGAGATATGATTCCGCTAATCCGAATTTGGCGGTTTATGAAGCTTTGAAAGAAGCAGGAGCAGAGTTTTATGTTTGCGGACAATCTATGGTGGCTAGGAATATAAAGAAAGAAGATTTGTGGCAAGGAGTGCAGATTGCCCATTCTGCATTAACGACCATTACTACCTATGTGCCTCAGGGATATATTTTGCTGAAGTTTTAAACAGTCTGGAATAGTTCTTGGTCTTTAAGGGCGAGCTATGACTAAAAAAACGCCCAATGTTATAACAGCCGGGAAAGTGATTATCGGCTTCTTTTTAGCTGCTATTTTTCTGATAGGAGTAGCAGGGTTAACTTATTATACCCTGAATCGACTTTTGGCGACAATGGGGCAACTCTCCGAACCCAACCAAAAGCTCAATACACTCAATGAACTTCAGGCAGAAATTATCCAAATCACTCAAATAGAGCGATTAGGCCCTGAAGGAGATTTTAGAATCAAAGACTCCACCTTGAATTTTCTGGAGTCCAAACTGGACATTTTGGAATCATTGGCAGCTGATACCTCTGAACTAACAGAGGTTCGATTGATCCGGGCAAATTTAGTTTCTTTGATTCAGGGGTATGAAAACCTATACGAAGTAAAAAGTAATCTAGCTAATAGGAATTTTTCAAGAGAGGCACTCAAAAAAGTAGAGATCGGCATCAGAAGAAGAGCGGAGATTTTGGAAAATCAACCTCTCCAACAATTAAACCCTAGAGATGCCATTATCAATGAGTTGAGGCAGACCTCCTCAGTGGCGCCTATCAGTGCGGGAAAAAATAGTGTGGGTAAGATCAATCCTACCTCTCCACAGATCGCCAAATCGCCGGAAATTGATAAACTACTGGGGTTCATCAATCAGAATTCGAAGGGAAGTGCTGCTCCAGGATCCAGTACTTTGGATAGTATTTTATACAACATCCGAGCGGTTATCAATCAGATTTACCGGGAAGAAAGTAGGCAAAGACAGAACTTGGCACAGATGGAAACTGATCTTTCTATCAAGCAAAGTGAAGTGATTTCCACTATTCAGGGACTGTTGGGAGTTTTGCAAAAAAGAATTTTAGAAGAGTCTGAGGAAAAAAACAGTGAAGCCTACAGTTTAGCCTACGATGTGACATTTTTCTTAATTGTGATCGTGGTTCTGGCCGTAATTGGCAGTGGCTTTATGGTATACTCTATCTTGAAAGAGATAAAAATCAACCGTCAATATCAGGAAAATCTAGAAGCGTCCAGACAAAAATCAGAACAACTAGCTAGATCTAAACAGGAGTTTTTGGCCAATATGAGTCATGAAATCCGCAATCCGCTTCATGTAATCCAGGGGTATAGATCTGTTTTGGAGAAGAGTCAATTGGATGAGAGACAAAAATCACAATTGAAAATGATTGGCTTTGCTTCCGAGACCTTGATGGAAATTGTAGATGAGGTTCTGGATTTTTCTAAGCTGGAAGCAGGAAAGTTGAAATTGGAAAAAGAAGCTTTTGATCCTGAATCACTATTCTCTTCCCTTCAAGACTTTTTTGATCTTAAAGCCCAAGAGAAAAATCTGGATTTCAGATGGAGTATTCAATTGCCATCCAATCAATGGTTGCTGGGGGACCAATTAAGGTTGAAGCAGATTGCCAATAATTTATTGAGTAATGCATTTAAGTTTACTTCTAATGGCTGGATTGAGGTTCGGGTACAGTGGGGAGAGGATACCCTAACTGTGGAGGTCGAGGACAGCGGCATAGGAATGAGCGAAGAAGTACTTTCCAAGGTATTTAGAGAATTTGATCAGGCTGACACCTCCATTTCCAGAAAATATGGAGGAACGGGATTAGGATTGGCAATTGTACATAGATTGACCACTTTAATGGGGGGAAGTATAGAGGCTCAGAGCGAGGAGAATAAAGGAACCTGTATGAAGGTAATTCTTCCCATGGAAGCAGTGGAAGCTCCTCAGAATAAACCTATTTATGATCAGAAGTTTGGGCTGGATTTGACTGGCAAGAAAGTCTTGCTGGTGGACGATGATCCGGTGGGTATTCAATATTTATCACAGATTCTCAGCTATTTTGGAGCTACAACTGTCCTCTATGAAGGAGGAGCTTCATTCCGTGATAGTTTTGAAGGATTGGATTTCGATTTGGCTATTTTGGATATTCAGATGCCTGAATTTTCAGGATTTGATGTGATTGATATGCTTAAAAATCACGCTAGCTATAAGGGTCAGCCCGTACTGGCGATGACGGCCAATGTCTTTGTAGAAGAGAAAGAAAAGATGTTTAAGCGTGGGTTTAGTGATATTTTGTTCAAGCCATTTCAGGAAAAAGCTTTGGTTTTGGTTTTAGGAAGACTGTTTCCTGAAGCTGTCCACGAGATTAAAAATGAGGATCAACAAGAAAAGCCCGTCGAAACCTCCCTTTTTGATTTAAGGGACCTCAATAAATTTTGTATGGGGGATGATGCTTTGCTGAAAGATATTTTAAAAGACCTGATTCAGGAATCCAGGAAAAACATGGAACAGCTTCAGAAAGCTAGACTTAATGAGCGCTATGAGGTGATTTTGGAAATTTGCCATCAGCTGGGAAGCAGATTGGGCCAAATAAAATCCGAGTCAGGGGACTTGGCTAGAAAAATTGAAAATAAATTGAAGCTTGGAAATCAGCAGGGTATAAATAATCAGTTGGTTGAACTCGAAGAGAAAATTCGGGAGCTTTTAGAAGAACTTTCCAAAGTGATCGAATCCAAAGCCCCCGTTGCTTCTTAATTCAGCCCATATTTTTCCATTTTGCTATAAAGGGTTTTTCTATCCATTTTGAGAATTCGGGCAGTCTTTGATTTATTATACTTCGTGTCCTGAAGCACTTGCTGGATTAATTCTTTTTCCTGCTCAATCCACTGGCTTTTGTAATCTCTTGGAGAAGGTAAATCCTGAGCCTGATTCATGGTATTACTTGGTCTATTGGAACTGAAGGCAAATTCAGGATTATTCAAATCGGCAGGCAATGCTTCTTTTTCTACCAAAGGTCCTGTGGTTAATAAGACAGCCCTTTGGATAATATTTTTAAATTCTCTCAGGTTTCCAGGCCAGTCATAGCCCAAGAAGATTTCCCATACTTCAGAAGTAAATCCTTTGACAGATTTATTCATGCGCTGATTGCTTTCTTCCAGAAAATGCTCAGCAAAGATCTCCAAGTCTTCTTTTCTTCTTCTCAGAGGAATTGCATGAAGTGTAAACTCATTGAGTCTATGATATAAATCCTCCCGGAATTGACCTTCTCCGGCTTGTAATAATAAGTTCTCGTTAGTCGCTGCAATGATTCTGACATTGATATTAATTTCCTTATTGCCACCGATTTTTCGGATGGTTCTTTCTTGGATTGCTCTTAACAATTGAATCTGAACCTCATAGCTTAAATTACCCACTTCGTCCAGGAAAATGGTTCCTCCATGAGCAGCTTCGAAATGCCCAGTTTTATTATCTAATGCACCGGTAAATGCCCCCTTTACATGGCCGAATAGCTCGCTTCCTGCCAAATCTTTGGGAAGAGCACCACAATCAATTGCTATAAATGGTCCGTTTCTTCTTTCCGACTGCTCATGGATTCTTCGAGATATAAATTCCTTGCCGGTCCCTGTTTCCCCCAAAATCAATACGCTCAAATCTGTTGGGGCCACCAATTGGATATGCTTTTCCAGTTTTTCAGATTCTGGAGATGTCCCCGCGACATAAAAATTGGTAGAGGGTGAACTTCCAGATTTTTGATTTGGCTTGGAAGGGGAAGCTTCATCACTTATAGCTTCTGGTGCCTTGGATTTACTGGACAAGGACTCATTGACAGTAGCTAGAAGTTCATCTGGGTTAATTGGCTTGGTGATGTATTCGAATGCTCCCAGTTTCATAGCTTTGATCGCGATCCTGATGTCAGAATAATGTGTAATCAGAATTACTTGGGTTTGAGGAAATTCCTTTTTTGACCATTGGAGCAGTTCCATTCCGGTTCCATCAGGAAGCCTGAAATCTGCTATAATCAGATCAAATTTTCCTGAGTTTAGGATATTCTGAGCTTCCTTTACTTTGGTGGATGCTTCTACAGCAAATCCGTTTTTTTCCAAAAATGTCTTGACGATTCTGGAGTAGGTCAAATCGTCTTCTACCAATAGTATCTTCTTCATCTTTTGTATTACGTTTTCGATGATCAAATGGATTTTGCAAAAGAGGCAAGAATCCGAAAATAGTTTTATACAGAAAAGGTTTTTTGTAGTCCAACTAGTTGGCATAGCTAAAACAAAAAAAGCACCAGATAAGTATCTGATGCTTTTAAATTAATCGGGGAAAGCAACTTATCCTTTTATTTCATTCCCTTCTTGGTCATATTTCTTAGAAAGTTTGTCTTCAGTTCCATTATCGAAGACAACTTTGAATTGGTAAGTTCCTTCTGGAGTTGCCCATTGCCAAGCCTCGGAAATGGTCAGGCTGCTGACTGAAGCATCATTTGCTATTGCTGTTTTTACAGGCTCTGGCAGAGCATCTGGTTCGATTTTTACTTTAGCTTCCTGAATTTCGGTAGCTATTGGGCTGAAGTTAGTGTTTGCAACTGGTGCCGCCATTGCTACTCCAGACATTAAAACTGCGGCGATTAAAATTGACTTTTTCATAATTGTGATAGTTTAAGTGGTTATGGGATATCTCAATTGGAGAATAAAAATCCTGATCAGAGATGATTATTTCCTCGAGATAGATCTCATATGTTGGTTTGAATAATTATAAAATCGGTTTCCGGATCCGATGGCTGAATCTATATCAGCTTGATTGTGTTAGTGCGATTCCTATGCCATGTGCCAAAAAATAGTCTCAAGGCTGTTTTCGGTTTAGATTCCACAATATTTCCTGGGGAGTTCAAGGGCAAAATGACCTAAAAACCTCTTAAAAACACCTACGAAAAAGTAAGTATTTGTTACAAGTCAAAAAGAAAAACCTGTTTTATCAAAACCGAACTTTTTTAATCCAAATTATCTTCTAAAAACCTGTAACTTTGAATTGTCAAAATAAACTCAAGCCCAGGTAATGAGCGACGCTATCAAACACGAGTGCGGCATAGCAATGATCAGGCTCCGCAAGTCTCCCCAATATTACATCGATAAATATGGGACTGCAGCCTACGCATCCAACAGGATGTATGTGCTGATGCAAAAACAGATCAACAGAGGACAAGACGGTGCCGGAGTAGCCAATGTTAAAATTGACACGCAACCAGGTACTCGATACATTTCCAGATATAGGTCTGTAGAGCCCTCAGCTGTCAATTTTATTTTTGACAAAATCAACAAGAAGTATAAAAAGGCCAAAAAGATAGGAGGTCATGATGCACTTAGTGATGCAGAATGGCTGAAAGAAAATATTGCCTTTACCGGGGAAGTTTGGTTAGGCCATCTTCGATACGGAACACACGGCGAGAATTCAATTGAAACTTGCCACCCATTTTTGAAGCAAAATAACTGGAGAAGCCGAAACTTGGTAATGGCCGGTAACTTCAACATGACAAATGTGGAGGAGCTTTTCGGGAAATTGGTTCAGCTGGGACAGCATCCTAAAGAGAAGACTGATACCGTTACTGTTATGGAGAAAATCGGTCACTTTTTGGATGAGGAAAACCAGAGGATTTTCGACAAATACAAGCATCAATACTCCAATGAGCAAATCACACATGTGATTGAAAATGAATTGGATGTCGCGAGAATTCTTCGACGTTCCTGCAGGGATTTCGATGGAGGATACGCAATGGCTGGCTTAATTGGAAACGGTTCATCCTTTGTTGTACGTGATCCTTCGGGAATTCGACCTGCTTATTATTATGCAGATGATGAAGTGATCGTGGTAGCATCAGAAAAGCCTGCAATCAAATCGGCATTTGACATTGATTTCAAAGCGATCAAAGAAATTCAACCGGGTCATGCCTTGGTAATTAATAAAGACGGGTCTTACGCGGAATCAGAGGTAATGCCTGCCAGAGAGAAAAAATCCTGCTCCTTTGAGCGGATTTATTTTTCAAGAGGAACTGATCCGGATATCTATCAGGAAAGAAAGAGCTTAGGGAAAGCTTTGATTCCTCAGATTTTGAAGGCAATTGATTTTGACCTGAAAAACACCGTTTTCTCTTACATTCCCAATACCGCAGAAACTGCCTTCTTGGGTATGATTGAAGGTTTAGAGGATTATTTGGTTGCAAAAAGAAAAGAGGTCTTTTTGGAAGGGAAGCCTCATATGGGTGACCTGGAAGAATTATTGAACTTCCGTCCGAGGGTTGAGAAACTGGTTTCCAAAGATGTCAAGCTTAGAACCTTCATTACCAATGATGACGATAGGGACGTGATGGTCTCCTCAGTATATGATACTACTTATGAAGTGATCAAACCTGGAGTTGATACCTTGGTTGTGATTGATGATAGTATAGTAAGAGGTACTACTTTGGAAAAAAGTATTCTGACCACCCTTGATAAATTAAGTCCTAAGCGTATTATCATTGTTTCCTCCGCTCCTCAGATCAGATTCCCGGATTGTTATGGAATTGATATGTCAAGAATGAAGGAATTTATCGCCTTCAGAGCTGCCTTGGCATTGCTGAAAGAGAGAAAATTGGAGAATATCCTGGATGAGACATATGAGGCTTGCATCGCCAACCCTCTTGGGCCAGAGAATTTTGTGAAGCGCATCTATGAATCATTCGCAGATCAGGAAGTATCTGATAAAATCGCTGAGATCGTCACAACACCAGAAATCAAGGCGGAGGTTAAGGTGATTTACCAAACAGTAGAAAATCTACACAAGTGCACTCCAAATCATATAGGTGATTGGTACTTCACCGGAGATTATCCTACTACAGGAGGAACAAGAGTGGTGAACAGAGCTTTTGTTAATTTCATGGAAGGTAAGACAGTCAGAGCATATTAAAACAAAGAAATATTTACCTAGGCGCAGAGCTAACACTTTGCGCCTTTTGTGTTTTATATATTGAGTATTTGAAAGACTATTTAATAAAGAGAAATGGACGTAAACGTTAAACTTTTAAAACAAATCTGCGAAATCGCAGGTGCACCCGGGTTTGAAAAGCGTGTGAGGGATTTAGTGATTGAGTTGGTGACACCATTAGCTGATGAAGTCAAAGTCGATAATCTGGGCAATGTCATAGCAGTTAAAAAGGGTAAGAAAAATCCTGACGGCAAAAGAGTGATGGTGGCTGCGCACATGGATGAGATTGGTTTTATTGTTACGCATATTGATGATAATGGATTTTTGAGATTCCATACACTTGGCGGTTTTGATCCAAAAACCTTAACTGCTCAAAGGGTAATTGTACATGGAAAAAAAGACCTGATTGGTGTTATGGGAAGTAAGCCTATTCATGTGATGAGCCAGGAAGAACGAAATAAACTTCCTAAAACCACAGATTTTTTCATTGATTTGGGAATGCCAAAAGAGGAGGTGGAAAAATACATATCAGTAGGGGACCCAGTGACCAGAGACAGAGAACTCATTGAGATGGGGGACTGTGTCAATTGTAAGTCTATAGATAACCGGGTGGCTGTGTTTATCCTGATCGAAGCACTGAAAAAGTTGAAAAATCCCGCTTATGATGTGTATGCCACTTTTACAGTTCAAGAAGAGGTGGGTATCCGAGGTGCTAATGTTGCTGCTCATGGAATCAATCCTGATTTTGGAATAGCCTTAGATACTACCATTGCATTTGATGTGCCTGGAGCGCAGGCGCATGAAAAGGTTACCGAATTGGGAAAAGGAACTGCTATTAAAATTATGGATGCTATGACCATTTGTGATTATAGAATGGTTGAGTTTATGAAACAGACTGCTGATAAAGAGAAGATTACCTGGCAGCCAGAAATTTTAACAGCTGGGGGTACGGATACTGCCGGAGTACAAAGAATGGGTAAGCAAGGGGCAATTGCCGGAGCGATTTCCATTCCTACCAGACACTTGCATCAAGTGATAGAAATGGCACATAAAAAAGATATAGCCGATTCTATATCACTCTTGGTGGCCTGTTTGGAACAAATGGATAGCTACGATTGGAAACATTAAATTGAGGCCGGGAAATTTCTCCCGGCTTTTTCTTTTCCCCTCTTTCGATTATCTTATTGACATGGCTTTTTGGAATGTAATTACCCGGTGGATCGGGAAACTGGATAAAATTCAAGTTGAACCTTTTTTGGCAGTAAGTAATGGACAGGAACTTTTTGTAAAAGGAAGAGTCATCTCTGCGTATAAGCAAAGTAGGCCAAGAGCTAAAAACAATCCTCTCAAGAATATTTTAGCAACTATTAGAAGGTATTCTGTCAGCAGTATTCCCGGAGTTTGGGTTGAAGTGAAGGTAGGAGAGAAAATTGAAAGGGTCCGTACCGATGATGAGGGTGTTTTTGAATGCTTCTTACCTTTTCATGAAGAGAGAACAGTCATGATGTCTGTACAACCAGAGGACCCAGATTGGAATTGTGATGATTCAGAAATGGAGATTCAAAAAATTGAGAAAAAGCTGGGACTGATTTCAGATATTGATGATACAATCTTGATATCTCATGCTACTGCAATTGGTAAGAAGTTTTGGTTATCTGTTTCCAAAAATGCCTATACTCGAAGACCTTTTCCAGGGGTCTCTGAATTTTATCAAAAAATGGTCAGGGAAAAGGGGTATGAAATGTTTTATGTATCCAGTAGTGACTGGTCCTTATTTGATTTGATACGGGATTTTCTTCAATTTAGGAATATTCCATTAGGTCCGATTTTACTGAAAGACAAGCATATCAATTTGAAAAACATCTGGAAATCCGGTGGTGGAAGTCATCAGCATAAGTTGGAGAAAATTCATTTTCTTTTAAGATTTTTTCCTGAGATGAAATTCATTTTGATAGGAGATTCGGGACAGCATGATCCGGAAATTTATGCAGAAATTTGTCATGAATATCCTCAAAGAGTCATGGCGGTTTTTATTCGTGAAATTCACCCTAAACATTCTGAGTCTCCAGAAAGAAGGGAGATGGAAGAGGAGCTTGACTTTCATTTTATACAATCTACACAAGAGGCGATTTCATTGGCTGAGAAGCTTCAAATTATTTAAAAATGGACCAAAAGGCATTATTAATTTTTAATCCAAAATCCGGAAGTGATCCTATCAGTTTGGAAGAATTGACAGAAAGGATAGCAATGCATTTGAATCAAGCTGAATTATCAGTTTTTCAGACAACAGGTGAAAATGATGCCGACAAAATCCGGCAAGAGATCAATAAGCATAATCCAAGTTTATTGTTAGTTGCAGGAGGTGATGGAACAGTCAAGTTGGTAGCAGAATCTCTTCAAACTCAATTGCCTATCGCAATTTTACCATTAGGCTCAGCGAATGGCTTGGCCAAATGCTTGGGAATCGATTTATTGGAAGATGGCTTGGAGGCTCTACGCCAATTAAAGGTGAAAAATGTGGATGGCATTGATATCAATGGAGAGCTTTGCTTGCATTTGGCAGATTTTGGATTCAATGCCAATTTGATTGAAAAATTTGAAGAGCAGGGGACAAGGGGGATGATGGGATATATTAAAAGCTCTTTTTCCCAAATTTTTGAAACAGAGCCTTACCGCTATCTGATCAAAACCAAAGATGAAAATTGGGAGGTTTCTACGAGGATGCTTCTGATAGCCAATGGAGATAGATTTGGAACGGGCGCGATTGTCAATCCTGGAGGAAGTTTGGATGATGGAAAGTTTGAATTGATTACGCTGGATGTGGAGCGTTTAGAGCATCTTTTTGAAGTTGGTAAAAGCTTGGTATCAGGCGAAACACCAATCGGGGAATCCATGAAAATATGGAAGTTGGACTCCTGTAAAATCGAAAATTTGGACCAAGTTAATTTTCAAATTGATGGAGAGTTAAAAGGTCAGCCAGAAGAGATAACGGTGCATATTCAAGCAGCTCGATTTCAATTTGTAGTGAAATAAACTTACTGTTCGGTTTTTGGAATAATAAAAAAATGCTCCCGGAATTTAATGTTTCCGGGAGCATTTACATTTACTATCTGATCAGAATCAATCAGCCTAATTTTTCTAGACTTTCTTCCAAAGCTTTGATTTTTGCCTCAGCATCAGCCTGTTTTTTCTTTTCATTTTCCACGACTTGGGCAGGTGCGCCGGCTACAAAACGCTCATTGCTCAGCTTCTTCATCACCGAATTCAAAAATCCTTTGGTGTATTCCAATTCTTTTTGGATAGCGGCTTTTTCCTCTTCCACATCAATGCTGTCACCCATAGGAACAAAGCACTCATCTGCCTTCACCACAAAACTCATGGCATTTTCCACTTTGGATGCGAAGTTAAGCGAAGATAGATTGGCTAACTTTTCTAATACAGCCTGAAATCTGGTATAAAGTTCTGGTCTTTGAGTATTAATACTCAGGTCCAAAGCTTCTTTTGGAGACATGCCTTTGGAGGCCCTTAAATTTCTGATTTGGGAGACTACCTCAAAAATCTGTGCTGCTTCTTCTGTAATCTTGGTATTGAAGGATTTTACCTCTGGCCATTCTGCAAGTATCAAAGAATCTTCTACACTTCTTTCTTTAATTTGATGCCATATTTCTTCGGATATAAATGGCATGAAAGGATGAAGTATTTTTAAGATATCTTCAAATAATTCTATGGTCTTATTGTAGGTAGCCTGATCGATTGGTTTTTGATATTCCGGTTTGATCATCTCCAGATACCAAGAGCAGAAGTCTCCCCAAACCAATTTGTAGGTAGTCATCAAGGCATCTGAAATTCTGAATTTCTCGAAATGGTCATTGATTTCGGCCAAGGCCTGATTGAATCGGTTCTCAAACCATTCAATGGAGGATGAATTCACTGAACCATCCAATTTGGGATCGATTTCCCATCCTTTAACCAACCTAAAGGCATTCCAGATTTTGTTGGCAAAGTTTCTTCCCTGCTCTACCAACTTATCATCGTAAGGTAAATCATTTCCTGCTGGAGAAGAAAACAACATTCCGGTTCGAACTCCATCTGCACCATACTGAGCAATGAGTTCCAGAGGATCAGGAGAATTGCCCAATGATTTGGACATTTTTCTACCCAATTTATCTCTAACGATCCCTGTTAGGTATACATTTTTAAATGGTTTTTCACCCAAATACTCATATCCTGCTATGATCATTCTAGCAACCCAGAAGAACAAGATTTCAGGAGCAGTGACCAAATCGTTGGTTGGATAATAATATTTCAGTTCTTCATTTGGTTTGCCGGTAGTAAAGACATCTGTATCAAATACAGAAATAGGCCATAGCCATGAACTGAACCAGGTATCCAATACATCTTCATCTTGCTTTAAATCAGCCAAAGTGTACTTGGAGTCATATTCTTTCTGAGCAATTTCCAGTGCCTCCTCTTTGGTTTTAGCCACTACAAATTCCCCATTTGGAAGGTAAAAGGCTGGAATCTGATGTCCCCACCAAAGTTGGCGAGAAATACACCAATCCCTTACATTCTCCATCCAAACACGATACATGTTTTTGAATTTGGGAGGATGAAGCTGGATCACGTCATCCATTACTGATTTCAATGCAGGCTGAGTTATTTCCTCCATTTTCAAAAACCACTGCAAAGAAAGCTTCGGCTCAATGACCGCATCTGTTCTTTCGGAATGACCAACGTTGGATTTGTAATCCTCAACTTTTTCCAGTTGGTTGATTTCCTCCAGCATCTTCCCGATTTTCTTTCTGGCAATAAATCGATCTTCTCCTACAAGAATTTGGGCTTTTTCGTTGAGCGTGCCGTCGTCATTGAGGATGTCGATTACTTCCAGTTTATGTTTGATTCCCAATTCATAATCATTGATATCGTGAGCTGGGGTTACTTTCAGGCAGCCTGTACCAAATTCCATATCCACATATTCATCTTCGATGATAGGAATAGCTCTATTGATTAGAGGGATGATGGCTTTTTTTCCTTTGAGATGGGTGAATCTCGGATCGTTAGGGTTGATGCAAATAGCCACATCAGCCATGATGGTTTCAGGCCGGGTAGTCGCTATAGTCAAAAATTCATTCGCACTCCCTTCAATTTGGTATTTGATATAGTAAAGTTTGGAAGCAATCTCTTTGGTAATTACCTCATCATCCGAAAGCGCAGTCTTTCCCTTGGGGTCCCAATTAACCATTCGGACTCCTCTATATATTTTGCCTTTTCTATACAGGTCTACAAAAACAGAGATAACTGCGTCACTTAAACCTGGGTCCATGGTGAAGGCAGTTCTGTCCCAATCACAGGAAGCCCCTAGTTTTTTGAGTTGTTCTAGGATGATGCCTCCATATTTTTCTTTCCATTCCCAAGCGTACTTCAAAAACTCTTCTCTTGTTAAAGACTTTTTGTCAATACCTTTTTCTTTGAGCATGTTGACCACTTTTGCTTCTGTTGCGATGGAAGCATGGTCAGTTCCAGGAACCCAGCAGGCATTTTTTCCCTGCATACGAGCACGTCTAATCAAGACATCCTGAATGGTATTATTCAACATATGGCCCATGTGTAGCACCCCCGTCACATTGGGTGGAGGGATCACAATCGTGTAAGGCTCTTTGTTGGGATCTATTTGGGAGGAGAAAAGTTTGTGCTCCATCCAGTAGGAATACCATTTGGATTCAGCTGATGCAGGATCGTATTTGCTGGCAATCGTAGACATGAACTCTGGTGATTTTTATGAAAGGGCAAAAATAGGGGATTTTGGGGATATGGTCAGGTAAAAGCTAAGCAAATCAAACCTTGGAAATTAAAAAAAAGACCGGAGTTCAAACTCCGGTCTATTAGTGGTGTTTAATTTTTTTTAGTTTCCGCTATATTGATCCCAACTTAACTCTGCTTGAGGATGAGGAAATTGTGTAAAGATTGTGCCACCATCATATCTGGTCGGGATTTGATTCAATCTATCATATCTTCTAGCATCTATCCATCTATGACCCCATGGTTCTGCCCAAAGAGAGTATCTTCTTTGATAAAGAATTTCATCAATTAAGGCGGCTTGAGTTGTAGCGCCTGAGTAGTTTCCAATACCAGCAGCATTTCTAATGATATTAATAGCCTCAACAGCTTGATTAGTTTGGTTCAAGTTAGCATGTGCTTCAGCTTTTAACAGTATAAGCTCCTCATTTTTTATAAATGGAATAGAGGTTACATTCGATGCCCATCTGGCATCCTGGTGAGTTCCTACCAAAGCACCTGCATCCGTAGTTACCGTTACAGGGTTTGTTCTTTGGAAGAACTTATTTCTAACTCTCAGGTCACCGGGAGTGGCATCATCTAGAACCGAAGGATGCACTGCAATGATAGTATTCACTGCAGCATTTGGAACATAAAATAATGGATTGAAAATGTCTGGAGAGGCCCCATAAGGATGGGATGGTCCTGCATTTAAATCTCCAGTCAAATTCATAAATGATCCTTCTAAAGCAGTTAAAACACCTTGCCAATCTTTCCTATATGCATTTAATCTTGCTGTGATAGCTCTATTAACTTGTCTCAACCCGGAGATTGTATTATAACCATTAAAGCCTCTTGTTAGAGTATATGGGAAATTTCCTGAACCTGCAGCTGCTAAATCTTGATCTCCTTGGTCTAGAATGCCTTTGATGGCATCTAGAGCTTCGGTATAGGAAACAAAAGGTCCCGGATTAAGTGGGTCAGAAACATCAATTCTAATCCCATTTTGATAAACAAAATTTGCAGGAATCATGAATTGATATCCCTGAATAGTTTTTGCAAATCCTTTAACTGCATTTTTTGCATTTTCAGGAATTGCATTTGTATTGTTTGCGGCTGTAATCAGGACATCAGCCTGCTTGATAGCCTGGTATGGCACTGCCCAAGAACCACCCCCTGTTGTCCCAAATCCAAAATAGGACCTGTCGGGAGTTCTTCCGTTTTGGCCAAGCCAATCTGTTTGAAAGCGAGGATCTGAAGCATTGAGGTACCATATTTCCCTACCAAAGCAATTCCAGGCTTGTGAAATATTGGTTACATAGCCTCTGTGTCGTGACTCCAATCCCGTTACAAGAAATTGAATTTGCTCTCTTGAGGCATTATTTGATATAGATCCAATAGAAGGATTATTTGGGTCTTGTATATCATCTAATTGCAGTGGATTACAAGCAGTAATTAAACCTGCGACTGCAATCATTTTTGCTATATTTTTTATGTTATTCTTCATGATGGTAATAGATTAAAAATCAATCGTTAAATGAAAGAAAACTCTCCTAGGGGTAGGGTAGGGAGCGATATCCACATTGTTGGCTACAGCCTGAGCTCCAAAGGTTGAAGTTTCTGGGTCATATCCTTCGTACTTGGTAAATAGGAAAGCATTATTTACCGATCCACCTACCCTGATGTTTTGGACACTGTTGCCAAACCATTGGCTGATAGTAGAGCGAGGGATTACATAGTATAGGCCGATTTCCCTGATTTTAACAAAGCTTGCATCTTGCACCCATCTTCCAGCGTTATTGTGAGGTTCTGGTCCCCTTTGTCTTCCATTAGGAATGCCGTCATTATTGTCATCATTAAACCAACCATTTGTAGTGCCACCGCTATCGGTCAAGAATGATGTTAGGTTAATGTTATCCCCACCTTGTCTCCAATCCACTAAAAATGAGAATTCAAGACCTCGATAAATAGTCAAAGTATTGAAGAATGACATATTGAAATCCGGTTGTGAATTACCCCATATAGTAAAGCCACCTGGAACATTAGGGTCCGCTGGAGTACCTACAATTGTGGTAGGGGAGTACCCCTCTGCATATAGGAATGTTCCCAAAGCAGATCCAAATGCGCCTGCTAGATAAGTAGGGATGCCCAGACGTGTCATTTCAATTCTGTTTCTCCAGTAAAGTACCCTTGAGAACCACTTGAAATTGGCTTTTTCAATGATATTTCCAGAAAGCCCTAATTCAATTCCTTTATTTTGAAGTTCTGCCTCGTTGCTAGGGGTGGTCACTACTCCTGTGGAAGGCGAAAGATTCAAGTTTTGAATATTGTTTTGAGTGTTTTTAATATAATATGTAGCCTCTAGGCTTACTCTATTATTAAACATTCCCATATCTATTAAACATTCCCATATCGACACCGAATTCAAGTTCAGTTGCAGTTTCAGGAAGTATTTGGGTGTTGCCTATTTGAGTTGATACAACAGATCCTAGAAGTCCCCCAATATTAGTTCCGTTCAATGGAGTGAAAGTGGCACCAAAGGCAACAGGTCCGGCTGTTTCACCATAAGCAATTCTTGGCTTCAACAAATTGATTTTGGAGATATTCCAGAAATCAAAATTGGCCACATTGATTGCTAAGGAAGCCTTCGGGAAAGCATATACTTGGTTAGGATTCCCATTTAGTGTGGATTTATCCCATCTTACTCCGACGGTGCCAATGATTTTGTCCTCAAAATTGGCTTCTTGTTGAAGGAAAACTCCCGCTTCCTGTACCCTTTGATCAAATTCTTGATTGATTTCCTGGATTGCTGCTTGTCTCAAATTTGTTTGTCCAGGAACTAATCCTCTTCCTCTATTGAATAGTGAGTTTTCCTGAAAATCTAATCTCACTAATCCTGTTTGAGAGTTCATATTGACTCTGCCCAAGTTCCAATTATATACCAATGCAGCCTGGAAGTTTGTATTAAAGCTTTCTTGCTTACCCTTCAATATATCACCTGGGTTTGCCTGAGCCCTCTGGAACTGCAAAAATTCTGGTAAATAAATGAAAGTTGAATTTTGCAAGTAATCCAAACCACCTGCGACTTGTGCCTTTAAAAAGCTATTATCAGTTTTTAACAGATCAATATCTAAAGTAAAGGCTTGAATAAATCGGTTAACCATAGAGTTGTTGACCCCATGATCAGTCACAGCTACAGGGTTGTCAGAGAAGTAAGGATTGACAGGATAAGTGCCATCATCATTTCTTCTTAAATCAAAATAATTTGGAACATAAGCAATGCTATAGCCTATACTTGCTCCGGTATTATTTTGGTTTCCTGTAAAGCCTCTATCTGTATTAGATCGGATATAATTTGAAGAAACTCCCAGTTTTATTTTATTGGAGATTTTATGATCAATATTGGCTCTTATAGAGTACCTCTGAAAACCGGTGTTTCTTACAGTACCTTCTTCATCCACAATATTTCCAGACACAAAAAACTTGGTCTTTTCACTGCCTCCAGAAATATTGATTCTCGTATTTAATAAAGTTGCTTGATTATTATAAAAGAAGTCTTCATAATCTACAAAATTACCGGATGCTTGAGCATCTCGGAATCTTTGTAGCTCTAGTGGTCTTCGTGATTCGGGGAAAAAGAAATTGATTTTTTCTTCGCTCCAATCATCCACTCCCAATAGTCTCAACGGCTCAGCAAATCCCACATCCTGAGAAAGTGAAACAGTGGTTCTTCCTTCAGCACCTCTTTTGGTGGTGATGATTATTACCCCTGCATTTGCGCGAGTTCCGTAGATAGCAGCAGCTGATGGCCCCTTTAGCACTTCAATTGTTTCAATGTCTGCTGGATTCAAATCCGCTAACCTGTTCGAGCCATCATCTTGATTGCTTGCACCAGCTCCAGACACAGTTGCTCTCCCTGTTCTTTGACTCGCGTTGTTGATATAAACTCCATCTACAATGATTAAAGGTTGGGACGCCCCAGAAAGACTTGATATACCTCTAAGCTGAATTGATAAACCACCCCCTGGCGCACCGCCATTCGATCTGATAGTTGCGCCGGCTACCTTACCGTACAATGCACCATCAGTTGTTTGAATGGTCGTAGTCCCTGTCAAGTCTCGGGATGAAACCGTCGAAACTGCATTCGCCAGATTACTCCTTTTAACAGAAGATGCAAGTCCAGTAACGACTACTTCTTCCAAGTTGGTAGCATCTTGTTTCAATCTGATGGTAAGACTTGCCATGTTAGGGTTAACACTGATTTCTTGACTTAAGTAGCCAATCGAGGAGACTACCAACCTGGCATCCTGACTTGTCGGCACATTGAGAGAAAAATTCCCGTCCAAATCAGTAATTGCACCGCTTGTTGTTCCCTTGATTAGCACATTTGCTCCAATTAAGGGTTCTTCCGTCCTGTCATCAATGACAGTCCCTGAAATCGTATACTGAGCATTTGCCCATCCCACTGGCCCCCATAGGAAAAGTAGGATCATTAAAAGTTTGTAAGATTTAAACATATGGTTGATTTTTAATTAATGAAATATCATTAATTTTTAAGTTAAATCAATCCCTGTATTCGTAAAAGTTTAAAAATTATTACAGAAGGATATAATCATATATAAATTGTAAATATTTTATTTATTACTTGAATAATTCTAATAAAATAAGGAACCGATTAAGGTTCCTTTAGTTTTTTCTTGAAAAGTTGGGTTTATCTTATCATCGGCAATACTATTCTGCTTGGATAAACTCCGCCGTGATGGATTGAGTTAGTGGCAACGAGTCCTTCACTTTCATCATAATTATTACCTCCTGTATTTAGGTTTCTGTCGAATCTAGGGAAGTTGGAGCTACTCACTTCAATTCTGATTCTATGGCCTTTTTCAAAATAATTGGAGGTGCTCATTGGAGTCATTTTGATTTCGTAAACCTTTCCTTTTTCCATCATGACTTCCTTGTCATAGCCTTCTCTATATCTTACCCGCTGAATTGTTTCATCCAGATTATAAGCTTTTCCGTCCGGATACACATCGATTAATTTGATGGTAACATCTGTATCTTTTACATCAGAAGATAAGTAAAGGAAGCTCTCGATAAAGCCGGAGATTTCTACACCCTCTGCCAATGGTTCTGAGGTATATACCAAAATATCATCTCTCAATTCCATTTCGGATTGATCGAAGGAACCACCTTGAACAGCATTTCCGGTGCAGCAAACATTTCCCCCGTAGGAATTCACTGGGTTCATAGGGTCATATTGAAAGGTGTCTTTATTTTCGGTTTTGGGAAGCTTTGCTAACAATAAACCGTCTCCATTTCTAGTATTGGCACTCCCTTTAGAGTCTAAATAATAGGTGGTCATTTTTGCATTTGCAGGAGGCCACACCTCCGAAGTCTGCCACTTGTTTGAACCCATGGTGTAATAAGTCACTTTTGGCATGGAATCAATCTTGCCTTTGTCTTCATTTTTCAGCCATAGATCAAACCAGGCTGTGATTATTTCATCATAATTCAATCGAGCATCACCCACACTTCTTTCACCAACTACCGTGTTTTCTGTAGCTCTTGTATAGGCGCAATGCAGTACCGGAGCAATGATTAAGTATTGGTTATCTCTGGCTTTTTGGGAAACAGCATTTTTTCTAACATGATTGTATAATGCCAAGTTGGGGCTGGTAGAGACATCATACCAGGATACAAACCAGAAACTCGGTTTGTCAAACGGCATATCGTCATGATATAACCCGCCTTGATACCACCTAGCATCATTGGGCTTTCGGGTGATCATTTCTTCATAAATCCCATTTGGACCATTAACATTATTAATAATGTCTTGAATCGGAAGATGGGAAAGGGCTTCTTTCCAATTGACTCTTGGGTACTCAGGGGCCATATCATAAAAGCGCTGCAAGCGTAATAAATCTTCCTGAGCAATACCTTTTTGAAGCCTCGGAGCCAAAGGATCATGCTGGGTTCCATAAAGCCAAGCAGTGAAAAGCATTTGACCGGCGCCACCTCTGTACCAATTTCCCTGCTCAAAATATTCTCCTATTCTTCCAACGCCAGCCCCAAATCCTTGAGGAACCAATGCTGCATGTGCAGGGTGATTCAAGGATGCTGCTGCCATCTGCCATTCGGCGGTGGAGGAGCAGCCTAAGGTTCCGATTTTCCCATTACTCCATCCCTGCTTTGCCATCCAATCAAAAGCATCATAACTATCTGTCAAGGGTGTACCGAGTATATCCCATTCACCTTCAGAGAAAAATCTTCCTCGTTCATTCTGAACCACGTAAGCGTAGCCTTTTTTTACCCACTCCAAAGCAGACTGCATAGTTCTTTCTCTCAATTCACCATCCCCATAAGTATTGAAATTGTAGGGTGTTCTTGAAAAAATGATGGGTACCTTGTAATCTACCTTTGGACGATAAATATCCGTCGCTAATCGATTTCCATCCCGCATGGGCATCATTACCTTTTGATCCACTATTGCAATTTCTTCAAGCTGATCAAGGATGGATTTCTCCTGAGCAGCCAGCCTTAGAGACAGCAGGAGTAAAAGGGAAACAAAAAGAGTTTTTGTGAGGTTTTTTATCATGATAAAAGCATTTTATGCGGAATTTAAGGATAGGCTCTCATTTTTCAATAGGAAAGTGATAAATGGCAGAAGTAGGAAATTATTTCAAATTTTATTTTCTGCTCAGAGGCTTGATATGATGGATTTTATGAGCTAAGTCAAATCCTCTTCTTTATTATTCCTTTTCATTTCCTCATTAAAGAGTAAATTTGCAGTTCAAAGATTTTGTCATGAGCGATACAACGATGAATCCCCTTAGTACTTGGGTTGAGGTGCCGAAAAATTCTGATTTTACTATTTACAATCTCCCTTTTGGAGTATTTAAAAATAAAAGATTGTCTCCAAGGATTGGAATTGCAATCGGAGACAAAATAGTTGATTTGAGTGTGCTGGATCAGGAGGGTTTTTTCTCAGACATGTTCCTTCCTGAAGGTATTTTCCTCAATGAGGCGTTGAATGAGCTGATTTCATTAGGAAAAACTCAAACTAAGAAAATTAGAGAAAGAGTACAGGAACTACTACTTGCTGATAATGAGAAGCTTCGTGATCATTCGATCCGAGGAAAAGTAATGGTGAATAGAAAAGAGGCTGAAATGCTTCTTCCTGTCAAAATCGGTGATTATACAGATTTTTATAGCTCCAAGGAGCATGCAACCAATGTGGGTAAAATGTTCCGGGACCCTGAGAATGCCCTGTTGCCCAACTGGAAGCATTTGCCTGTAGGATACCATGGAAGGGCTTCTTCCATTATTCCTTCCGGAGTGCCTATCATCAGACCCAAAGGACAGTTCAAAGACCCAGACATGGATGTGCCAGGCTTTGGGCCATCCAGAAGATTGGACTTCGAATTAGAATTAGCTTTTATCACAGGGAAACCTACCAAACTCGGGGATTCTATCAGCACTGAAGAAGCCGAGGATTACATATTTGGATTTGTCCTATTTAATGATTGGTCTGCAAGAGATATTCAGGCATGGGAATACGTTCCTTTGGGACCCTTTTTAGGGAAAAGTTTTGCCTCTTCCATATCTCCTTGGGTAGTTACATTAGAAGCATTGGAGCATTTTAGAACAGCTGGTCCAAAACAAGAGCCTGAGGTTTTACCTTATTTGCAGTGCACCAGTAATCACAGTTTTGATTTGCAATTGGAAGCGTATATTCAGCCTGAAAATGTAAAGCAGGCTACTAAGGTTTGTACTTCCAATTTCAAATATATGTATTGGAATGTAGCTCAGCAGTTAGCCCATCATACTGTAAATGGATGTAATATCAATGTTGGAGATATGATGGCGTCTGGAACGATTTCAGGCCCCACAGAGGATTCATTTGGTTCTATGTTGGAGTTGAGCTGGAAAGGAACCAAGCCTGTGAAATTAGATTCCGGCGAGGAGAGAAAATTCATAGAAGACGGGGATACCGTTATCATGAAGGGCTTTGCTGAAAAAGATGGAATCCGTGTTGGCTTCGGTGAAGTTAGAGCCAGCGTATTGCCTGCGAAATAGTTTTGATTGATGTAAATAAATAAGGGGAGCAGATTTCGATTTGCTCCCCTTTTTACTTTTAGTTTTTGCTGTAATGTTTTTTCATTCCTTCGAAATCATAATCCGGATCTTCCCCGGCATCTTTCTTTTTCTTATAATCTTTCAAGGCTTCCAAAGCAGGTTTTCTCAATAGTAGAATAGCAATAATATTCAACCATGCCATTAATCCTACACCGATATCTCCAAATGTCCAAGCTACTTGCGCCGTACGTATAGCGCCATAAAAAGTAGCGATAATGATTAATATTCTCAAAACATGAATTGGCCATTTTTGAGTATCATTCTTTTGCAGATAGCTCAAATTCGTCTCAGCGATATAGTAATAGGCCATGATGGTAGTAAAGGAGAAAAACATCAAAGCAACCGCTACGAAACCTGCTCCAATGGTGGGGAAGTGAACAGCAATCGCATTTTGGGTAAACTCAGGTCCTATCGCAATCCCGGGAAGGTTTTCTACCAAGAAGCCTCCATCAGGGTGCAGTACATTAAACTGACCGGTAAATAAGATCATACAGGCTGTTGCAGTACAAACAAATAAAGTATCAATGTAAACCGAAAAGGCTTGTACCAAACCTTGCTTTGCCGGATGACTAACTTCCGCAGCCGAAGCAGCGTGGGGTGCAGTACCTTGACCTGCTTCGTTTGAATAAATTCCTCTTTTTACTCCCCAAGCAATTGCCGAACCAAAAACTGCTGAATAAGCTGCTTCTTGGTTAAAAGCAGAGCTTACGATCAATTTCAGAACGGTTGGAACTTCAGTGATATTGATTCCAATGATTATAATTGCCAACAATACGTAGCCCATTGCCATGAAAGGAACAAGAATTTCAGCAACCTTACCGATTCTTTTGATACCCCCGAAAATTACCATAGCAAGAAATAGGCAAACAACTCCTCCTGTATATTCAACAGGAACATCAAAGGCATTATTGACGCTAAGTGCAATACTATTACTCTGAACTCCTGGTAGCAAAAATGACATACTGATAATAGTCACGAAGGCGAATAACATGGCGTACCACTTGATGCCAAGTCCCTTTTCTATATAGTAAGCAGGTCCACCTCTGTATTCACCGCCTTTAACTTCCTTGAAAATCTGCCCTAATGTGGCCTCGATGTAAGCTGATGCAGAACCTAAAAATGCGATAATCCACATCCAAAATATTGCTCCTGGTCCTCCAAGCCCAATGGCTGTGGCAACCCCTGCAATGTTTCCCGTACCAATTCTACCGGAAAGAGCTAGCGCAAAGGCCTGGAAGGAGGAAACGCCTTTTTTGGAGGATTTTCCAGAGAAAAGCAAATGAATCATTTCCCTGAAATATCTGATTTGTACAAAACCTGTTCTCACAGAAAAGTAAATACCTGCTCCCAGACAGAGAACAATGAGTGCATTACTCCAGATTAGATCATTTAAGGTGTATATAATTTGTTCCATTGATGGTTTTTTGGTGAAAATAAAGTCTAAGAATGACCAGCCAGAAAGGCTTGATTCAAATCCATAAAAGCCAAAGATAAGGCCTTTGGCATAGGATGCCCATTAATTTCAGATAAACGGGAAATCGAATTAGATTCAAGAAAGTAATTTACTTCCAAAATGATAGCTTAAAGATTATTGGAAATGAGATGCTTAGATCTCACAATTACTCCTCTATAATTAACCCAAGACTGGAGGAATCGTTTGGATAAATTGAATTTTACAGGAATTGCCATTGGAGTTCTTAGGATATTTCTTTCATGTATCTGCAATAAGAAAAGTCAATTCGGGAAACAAAGAGCTGAATTTCCGTTTATATACTTAAGAGTAAATTATTTATTTTAATCTAGCTGCTACTCCGGATCAATTTTGGATCAAGAAATCCTCTCATTGAAGTTTACTACTCAGTTTAACTTCTAATAAGTTCGGGAACAGTAGCGGTCTATTTAATCATCATTTTATGGCACACATTGTTAAGATTTTAGATTTATTATCCCTCACCCATGATGTCAAACAGTTTAAAGTTGAGAAACCCGAGGGTTATTCATTCATTCCTGGTCAAGCCACTGAGGTAGCAATTAACAAGGAGGGATGGAAACAAGAAAAAAGACCCTTCACTTTTACCTCTTTACCTGAGGATGATCATCTTGAATTTGTAATCAAATCATACAGAGACCACGATGGAGTAACCAATCATCTGGATGGAGTTATCCCCGGGGATGAGTTGATTATTGATGATTCATGGGGTGCAATTCAATACAAAGGAAAAGGAGTTTTCATTGCTGGAGGAGCTGGAGTCACTCCTTTCATCGCCATTTTGAAGCATTTGAAAAGTAAGGGGGAGTTGGAAGGAAACAAGCTCTTTTTTGCAAACAAAACCAGAAAGGATGTGATTTTGGAAAGCTATTTTCATGAAATATTAGGAGAGGACTTTGTTTCCATTTTGGATAAAGAAAAACTTGATGGACATGAACATGGGAGAATTGATATGGAGTTTTTGAAAAAGCATTTAGTGGATTTTTCTCAGGAATTTTATGTCTGCGGACCACCTCCCATGATTGAGTCTGTCAGCACAAATTTGAAGCAATTGGGTGCAAATCCGGAGGGAATTACTTTTGAAGAGTAGAAAAAGGAAGTATTCAAAAAAAAACGCCAACTCGAAAAAGTTGGCGTTTTTTTATGGTTTTTAGAAATTATTGAAAACCTATTTCTTTCAATCCGCTGTGGCTAATTTTGATAGCTTCCATTGGATCCAAACCAAAGGTTTGATCTTGTTCCACTAGGTAATAAACCATGCCGGACTTTTCTTTTTGTGCTAATATTTTTCCGAAGTCAATTGATCCAGTTCCAACTGGCGCAAACTGTCCTTCTGCGTTCATGTCCTTTACATGCCAAGCCTTGAAACGGCCTGGATATTTTTCAAAATACGCCAAAGGATCTGCTCCGGCTTTCGTAACCCAGAAAAGGTCCATTTGATAATTGACATGTGCTGGATCCGTATTTTCCAAAATGTAGTCAGTGAGGATAGTGCCATCTGCCATAGGCTTAAACTCAAAGTCGTGATTGTGGTATAAAAGTTTTAAGCCTGCATTAGAGCATTTTTCGCCGATAGTTTTCAAGATGGATACCAACTCTTCTTTAGTGCCCTTCATTCCCATTCCTTCAGGACCAAAGGTGAACATACCCATAGGTGGAACAGGGATGACGAAATACTCGAATCCTGCTGCTTTACTTGCGGCTATTTGTTCATCAGCATTTTCTAAAGTAACTCCGCCCATGTGTGTACTTTTTGGGGTTAGGCCTAAAGATTCTACATAAGCTTTAAAATCTGCTGGGTCCATTCCATAGAATTTGCCATCAGCATATCCAGCTGCCTCGATATATGCATATCCTGCATCAGCTACAGCCTGAAGTGTGGCCTTGGGATCACTGGCCATCGAGTCACGGACCGTGTAAAGTGCTAAACCTCCAAATCTTTCTGTTTCGCTCGTGTTTTCTTCACTCATTTCAGTGCTTTCTTCATTGCTATTTGATCCACAGGAAATTACTCCTATACTCAATAGGATAAGCATTGCCATGTGGAAAATGGATTGTTTTTTCATCTGTTTTTTTGTTAAAAGGTTAGAGCTTTTCTTTGGGTTTTGAAACTGTTAAGATACCTATTTGAGTTAAATTCTAAATCATTCCCTGAAATCAATTCCTTGAATGGCTTAAATGCGGATTATTCAAAGCCGAACACCAAAGGAAATAAGAAGACTACGATAAAGGCCCAAACCACATAGATGGGAAGGTACTGGACTATTGCTATTCCTACTTTTTGAAGCGTAGTTTTTCTATTGACTGATTGAAATAGGAGGGCTGTGACCCACATAAGATGCCCGAGTATCAAAATATTTCCACCTAAAACTGCGGTTCGGTTGGGAGTAAATCCCCATTCTGAAATTCTGAAAATAATGGCAGAAAGAGCAATTCCGTTCACTAGAATAGTGGCTATAGCCAGTAAGAATAAGATCCAGGTAGTCCAATTTCTTTCTTTTTGATGAAAATGTTCGGCAACAGAAAAGAAAATCAAAGCCATCACACCAATGAGGAGCAAGTTGAATGTCAATAGAAATTCCCTGTCGTTATAAGGGTCTTTTCCTGAAATTAGAATTGCGCTTAAATAGGCTATTAACATCAATAAAACCAATGGACTAAATAGCTTCGCAACGATAGGGGAGACCTTATCTACTAATTGAGGATTATTTTTATTGATCAAAGTAGCCAAAAGTGGAATGGCCGGTAAGCCAAAAACAGCGATGTATTCGAAGTAAAATTTTTCAATGCTGATACCAATCAAGCTGAATAGGCCTAAAGTCATTCCAGTCATCAGCATTCCCGCTATTCCCAATAATACACTAAGAACCGCCACATCTCCATTAAATCTCAAAAAAGCCAACTTTTGGAGGTTAGGATGAAGGCTGTTTCCGGTAAAAGCATAGCCTAACATTCCCCATAAAATAAAAGGAAGATGTAAACAGGCTAAAATTAAAGTATCGCTGGAATTCGAATTTGGAAGGAAGTTGATGTAAACAGCTAATAGCACTGAAATGGAAATAAGAATCCCTTTGCTTGCATTGCTCATTTCGTTCTTCCAAACAAAGAAAGCAGTCAGGAAGGGAAAAATGATAAAGCCAATATTTCTTGGGAAAAAAAAGTCTTCAGAGATATTGAAAAGAGCGGGGAATTTTGCGATCAATCCGGCCAAGAGTATACAAATCATGATAAATTTGATTTCATCTTTGCTTCCCCAGGAAATGGATTCTGTTTCATAATTCAATCGCTGGTTCCAAAACTCTCCCAGTTCTGTTTGTAAATTTTTGGGATACAATTCATTGAAATCTCGTTTGAATTGGGATTTGTTGGCCCGGTACAGTTTTTCAAGTTCCAAGGCGTTTTGACTGTTTTTTAGAATTTGTTCTTTCATAGTGAATTGAGGTAAGGGGTAGAGAAGTATTTTTAATTCCAATGACCGGTGAAATTGAAGGCAATGACTGAGCTAATCCAAATAGATACAAAGTAGATGATGGTGCTAAAAACTACAGCGGCAAATTTTTTCCAACCTTCTGAGAACCAAATGAAACTGCATAAATAAAAGAAAATTCCGCCCAATGCGGCGCCCATTGGGATGATTGAAAGAGGAAGGAACATCCAAGTTTCAAAAACATCCTCCTTCGTCAGAATAATGAACAAAAGAATAGAAAATGGAATACTGGCTCCGATTCCGGCTGCAAGAGCAATTAGTTTGCTATTAATCTGCGATAAACGTACCATATTATTTGAGTTGAAAGTACTTTGTAATTCAAAGTAGATGAATAAATTTTTTTAGCTTTTATTTTCTTTGATTAAATTTTCAAGGAAGGTTAAATGAAACTGAAAGGCTTTTTTTCCCTCTTCGGTTGCGGCATAAGTAGTCAAAGGCTTTCTTCCAACAAAGGATTTTTTCACTTCGATAAATTCATTTTTCTCCAATTGTTTGAGATGTGTTGCTAAGTTTCCATCAGTCACATCCAATAGTTCTTTGAAGGAATTGAAATCAAATTCTTCATTGGCCATCAGGATGGACATGATCCTCAGCCGGATCACATTTTCAAATGCTTTATCGTATTTTCCTTTCACCTCAACCGTCGTATTTTACATACATGATCGCACCATAAATGATGTGCAAAACCCCAAATCCCAATGCCCATAGCACAAGCCCATATTCTGGAAAGAATGTGGCTATCAATCCTAAAATCAGTTGACAATAACTCAAATATTTGATCTCATTTAGGGTAAAGTTGGAGGCGTTGAAAAGTCCCAATCCATAAAAAATTAAAGTGATAGCTGCGACTAAATGCTCTTGTCCTTGCGCATATAGGCCTATACAAAGAAGGCCTCCTATGATTACTGGAATAAATAAAGCCCTCATGAACCTTCTGCTTGCTGGAGCCCAAAGACTTACTTTTGTTTTCTTACTTTTTTTTCTGCTTAGCAGCCAAGCTGTAAACACAGAAAGTAATAAGACGGAAAGTCCCGTGATCATCACATTGCTGATGACATATTCGGGATTTGTTAGGGAAAGGGCTTTTCCATAAGGAGGCTTGGGATAATAAATCAGGCTGTAAGCAATGCCAGAGCCTATCAGGGCATACACACCTGCTAAAATCCCCGACAATCCACTCAAGGAAAGAAAACGACTGCTTCTTTCCATGATGGATTTTATTTCAGCTAATTCATCTTGTGCATTTCTCATTTTAAAAGTACTTTGAAACACAAAGTAAATTAAAAAAATAAATAACTCCTACGATTGGTAGGAGTTATTTTTATCAATGGGGCTTATTCAGATTTTTGATGGAAGGTAGTTTTCATGGTTTTCCAAAAATCATCTTCCATGGCTTGAGCATCGATGGAAGTGTGAACCTTTACGATTCGCTGAGTATTTTCGGGAGGAGTCGTAAATTCTTCCACTTTGGACCATTCAGGATTTATTAAAGCCTGAATAATTGCCAAATCCCACATGATCCAGGTTTTCTTTTCAGGATCATTTCTGGTCCACCATCTTTTATGATTGTCCCATCTAGCGATTAAATAATCTCCCAATTCAGATTTACCCTTTAATTCTTCGTCGGCTTTGGTTTTAGCCAGCTTGAGATGTTGGCTACTGGTAGCTGACATGATGGTCAAGTCAAGATTGGGTGTGTCGAATAATACGTTAACAGCAACCTTGTCATTTCTGGAATTAAACTCGTTTTTATCAAAAGTATTAGCTTCCGGGTCATGCCAAATTCCCAGATAGTGAACTCTGATCAAAGGAATGATACTTGGATCCTGCACAATTGCAGAAGCCACATTGGTACAAGGACCTAAAATGACCAAATCTAGCTTTTGTCCATTTTTCATTTTTTTGGCTTCCTGGATAATGAAGTTGGAAGCCGGAGAAACTTGTGGTTCTGTAGGGGAGGTCATCGGGAAATTCGCTCCTACTGGTAGAGGAATGTCAGTTCGATTGGATAATTGAGCCAATCGCTCATTGATAATCTGACTTTCCATCACAGAGGTATCTGTTGCAATGGGCGAAGTGTGAAACTGTGCCGAAGTGATCGCTCTGATGTCCAGTTTGTCAGAAGCCATAGCTTGTACTAAGGCATAGAGATCGTCAATTTCATTGGCAGTATCTGCGTCAATGATAACAGTAACTTTTTTGTCTGCTTGGCTCGTAGTTGAATGAAAGCCCTGAAAAAGCAGAAAAAACGGGATAAGGAATTGTAAAATCATAGTATACAAACGTAAAGAAAATAATCTTTGGATTTAAAAAAGCTCCAATAATTAAGGTATATGTTAAGGTTACTCCAATTCTTTTACTTCAAGTGCACACTATTTGCCATTCCCTTCCATCTCCCGTACATTTGCTTATTGATTCAATCAAACTCATATAGACGTGTCTGATAAAAAAGTAAAGGTAGGTCTGGTTCAGCTGAGTTGCTCAGGGGACGTGACCGAAAACATGAATAAAACCATAAAAGGAGTCCGTGAGGCAGCTCAAAAAGGAGCTGAGGTAGTGGTGCTTCAAGAACTTTTTAGATCGCTCTACTTCTGTGATGTGGAGGATTATGAAAACTTTAAACTGGCGGAGGCTATTCCAGGTCCTTCCACCGAAAGCCTAGGTTCTTTAGCCAAGGAATTAGGAGTAGTGATAGTAGCTTCTCTTTTTGAAAAAAGAGCAGAGGGACTTTATCACAATACAACCGCTGTATTGGATGCAGATGGAACTTATCTAGGGAAATATAGAAAAATGCATATTCCAGATGATCCTGGATATTTTGAAAAGTTTTATTTCACTCCAGGTGATTTGGGCTATAAGGTTTTCCCAACCAAGTTTGGAAATATAGGCGTATTGATCTGCTGGGATCAGTGGTATCCTGAAGCAGCAAGAATTACAGCTTTGAAGGGAGCCGATTTCTTGGTGTATCCTACAGCTATAGGCTGGCACAAGGATCAGGATGGCTTGACTAATGATGAGCAGTATGGCGCTTGGCAAACTATACAGCGTTCCCATGCTGTTGCAAATGGCATTCCGGTAGTTTCTGTAAATAGAACAGGTGTAGAAGGAGATATGCAGTTCTGGGGAGGTTCTTTTGTGTCAAATGCTTTTGGGCGAGTGACTTACAAAGCACCACATTTGGAAGAGGAAGTGCATGTAGAGGAATTGGATTTAACCGGTTCTGATAGATATAGAACCCACTGGCCTTTCTTGAGAGATCGTAGAATTGACAGTTACCAGCAGATTACCAAGCGCTACATAGACGAAGAATAAGCATGGCAGATATTTTTGAACTTGCCCGAACTGGAGGAGCCACTCCTGCAGAACTGGGATATTATTTCCCCGCAGAGTTTGCCCCTCATCGAGCTATGTGGTTAAGCTGGCCCCATAAGGAGGATTCCTGGCCGGGAAAAATTCATACGATATATCCAAAATATGCCCAGTTTATCAAGGAGGTAGCTAAGGGAGAAAAAATTCATATCAATGTACTGGATGATGGGATGAGGCAGTTTGCCATCGATCAATTAAATCAGGCAGGAGTGGACATGAACCAAATTAATTTCCACTTATTCCCTACGAATGATGCTTGGTGCAGAGATCATGGTCCGGCATTTTTGATCAACCCCAACGCTGATCAAAAGAAAGTTTTGGTCAAATGGGATTACAATGCTTGGGGAGAAAAGTACCCTCCTCATGACTTGGATAATCAAATTCCTTTTCGAATTGCTGAGTATTTGAATATTCCTTGTTTCCAACCCGGAATTGTAATGGAAGGTGGTTCTGTAGAGTTTAATGGGAAAGGAACTTTGTTAACATCCAAAGCCTGCCTTCTGAATAAAAACCGAAACCCGCATCTCAATCAGGCTCAGATCGAAAAGTACCTTTGCGATTACTATGGTGTAAATCATATCCTTTGGGTAGGTGATGGGATCATAGGGGATGACACTGACGGCCATATCGATGACATTACCAGATTCGTCAATGAAGACACCGTTGTGACAGTGATTGAAGAGCATAAGGGGGATGACAACTATGATATTTTACAGGAGAATTTGCATTTGCTGAAAAAAATGCGCCTGGAAAATGATAAGCAACTGAATATTATAGAGCTCCCTATGCCTAAAGCTGTGATTTGGGAAGGACAGCGTTTACCGGCATCTTATGCCAACTTTTACATTGGAAATGCAGCCGTAGTGGTTCCCACTTTCAGAGATGAGAATGATCAGAAAGCATTAGATATTTTGAAAGAATGCTTTCCGGATAGAAAAGTCATCGGAATAGATTCTACTGATATCATTTGGGGCTTGGGCTCCTTTCACTGCCTGAGTCAGCAAGAACCCGAGGTTTAAAAATCTATATTAAAAAGGAGAGCCAAATAAGCGGCTCTCCTTTTTTATTGCCTTTCTATGTACATCACCGCTGAATCTTCTATGTATCTGGCAGGATTAAAGGAAGAGTAAAACTTATTTTTAAGATTATTCAATGGATTGTTTAAAGCAGTAATTTTAGCAGTGAATTCAACCGGAAATTTGGTAGCGTCTGAGTACAGTCTTATCAAATGTTCATATTGCTCAATATTAGCTTGCATTCTGGTGGTGAGTTGACCAAATCTCAATCTTAGGGATTGCACTTTGTACATATAGGTCTCGACTTGACCCAGCCATTTACCTCGGGTCTCGGGTGATTTTTCCAACAAAGCAATTTTCTCTGAAATAGCTTTTCTGCATTCATTCTTGAAAAATTCCCGATCAGCATCCAAAGTTGCATTGAGATATCTGTTCTGATACCTGTTTTTATCAATGCCAAAATAGGCCATCTGTTCCTCTAAAAGCTGGGTGTTTTCTTTCTGAAGTTGCTCCAACTCCTTATTGATCAACACCCATTCGTGATCAATGATGGATTTTTGCTGTTCAAATTGACTGGTCACTGTCAAAATCCTTAGCATCTCAGGAGATCTTTCATACAATTCCTTTTCTTTTTTGCTCAAGTTTCCCACTAAGCTGGTGACACCCGAAATCGCAGTATTGACCATGGTTCCGTAAAGAGGAACTGCCGCAGAAGCAGTTGAAATCAAACTGATGGAATTTTGAAGGACTCCCACCATGGCATCATTTTGACCTTCTTTGGCATACCATTTATCGAATTCATTTTTCCAGCTAGTAAAGGATTTGTATTGCTGGATTTTCCCAATATTTCCCAATTGATCAAAAAATGACTGGGAAGTTAAAAATAGCTCTACTGGCTGTATATCTCTTTGGATACTCAAGAGCTCGGTAAACGCCAACTGTCCATTGAGATTGATTTTGGTTTTTGGAGCCTCTTCCAATATTTTCAATCTATTATCAAGGGCTAATTGAAGTTTTTCCAAATCGAAAATTTTGTCCTTATCAGAGGCGTTTTTGCTGTCTGCTGCTGCAATTTTTTCAGTCAGTTTGTTGACAAGCTCTTCGTTGGTTTTGAGCTTTTCATTGAGCTCTTTCAGTTGGTTGTCTCTATCAGTTTTGATTTGTTCAGAGATTTCTGTTTGGGCAAAACTTATTTGTGAAAAGGCTAGAAGAGTCAGAATTACAAGGAAATTGAATTTCTTCATGGGGATGATCAGCTGGTTGATAGATGGGATCCTCATCTAGAAATAAAGTAGATCCAGATGCGAATCGAGAACATCACGGAAAAAGCAATTCAAAGGTTTTTAAAATTTAATAAGATTTTTAGGTCTAAAATTCCCTGTATTTTAGTGTTATAAAATTGAAGTTTATAAATAAAAAATACCCTGCTAGATTCAACTAGATCAATTTTTTATACTTAAGGAAAATTTCATATTAATAAAATTGTATTAATTATATGCTTTTATGAATTTTATTTTTACGATAAGATTTAGATTTTCTAAGATTAAAATAATCTAATATTGAAATTTGGATATATAAATGATCTGATATAAATTTCCTTGTTTTTCAATAAAAATTGAGATGCTATTTAAACAAGATAAATTTATATATGCACTTACAATACTGCTATTAATCATTTTTATTTCAGATAGTATTTATGCTCAGTGCAATTCTTGTGATGTAATAATTGATGGAAATAATGCTCCTTCTGGTACTATTCAAAATGGATCTTTGGTTTGTATTAGGGGTGACAGAACATCCAATATAAGTTTTAATAATAGAAATAATATTTCAATCTGTATTGAAGATGGTGCTTCTTGGAATGGCGCTTACAGCCAACTTTCAGGATTAGCTTCTCTTTCTAACTATGGAAATTTGTCAATTTCAAATTCCCCAAATGGTAATTGGAGCATATTCAATTATGGCGTATTGAATTGGAATTCAACTATATCTTCAAATAAATCTATTTACAACTATGGAGAATTGAATTTTGGGAGTGGACTGGTTGTGAGCTCAGCGGCGACACTAATTTCAAATGGAACTGTGAATTTTTCAGGCCTCACTACATTTAATAGTAACTCCATCATCAAACTGATTGGCATGTCTAATTTTTCAGGCTCAGTTATTTTGAATTCAAATACAATTGTTGAAATGGCTGGATATTTAGCCATTTCAGGGACACTTCAACTTAATTCCAATAGTCAGATAAGATCGTTAAATAATAATGTTTGCAATAGTTTAAATGTTGGGGGTACAATTACCAATTTAGGAACTATTTCTGGCAGTGGCTTACAGATTCCCAATTCCCCTCTGTATGTAAATAAGGCACCTGTTGGAAATGGATTATCTGATGGTGCGACTGTTGGAAGTTGTCCTACTGCATCTTGTGTAGAAATGATTGAAATTACGACCTCAACAGGCTTTGATAGAGTCTATATTTTCAGTTGTACTGATAATTTGATATTACCAGAATTATTGCCTGATGAACAAATTATTGATGTTTCAGCTACCCTTGTTGGTGGTGCAGGTGGAGGAGGGTTTGGTGAAGCTGCCGGCGGCGGTGGCTCAGGTGGTATAACTTCTAGCAATGCAATTTCACTTCTGGTTGGTAGAAGATATCCTGTTGCTGTAGGTCCTGGAGGGTTTGGTTCTACACAGAATAATTCCCCTGGAAGAGATGGTCTAGAGTCTTCATTTTTTGGATTAATCTCTAACGGAGGAGGAGGAGGAGGCTCTCAATCTTCCTCCGCAAGAGATGGTAGAAATGGAGGCAGTGGAGGTGGAGGAGGCGCCAACAACAATCCAGGAAATGGATCAGGAAATGGGGGAGCAGTAATCGCTGGTAACTTAGGTAACCAAGGTGGAAATGGGAGACGTCAAAATAACAATCAACTAAATGGAGGAGGTGGAGGCGGTGCTGCTACTCCAGGTGAAGAAGGAAGGAATAATAATCCCGGGAGTGGTGGGAATGGAATTTCTTTACCAATACTAAACGGTGTTTCCGGTGTTCTAAATGCCTTCGCAGGAGGTGGAGGTTCAACTGGGAGAAATCCAGCTCAACAATATGGTAAAGGTACTGGAGGGGTATTTCAGTCTACAAAGCTTGGAGGAGATGGAGATCACCTAAATCCCGGTGATTCGAATTCTGACGGTATTGGTGGGGCTGGTCTTCCTTTCACGGGATCTGGAGGTGGAGCTGGAAGCGTGCGTGGAGGAGCTGGATCTGCTGGTAAAGTGATTATTAGGGTTTCATATAGGATTCTCTCGGTTGATTTAAGCGGGATACAGGTGTCTTGGAACAAAGAGCAAAATAGTGCTGAATTAAGATGGTCTATCTCAGGATTGAATGAGGATATTACCATGGTGGTGCAGAGAGGTCTTAATCAAATAAAATCCTGGGAGAATCTTGATAGCCTTGTGGTTCAGTCTGGAAAAGAGGGTTTAATGAATTTTAAATTTTATGATGATAAGTTATATAATGAAGAAGGTTATGCATTCTATAGAATAAAGCTTTACAATAAGGATAAATTCGAAGGGTATAGTAATACCGTTTCGCTCAAATTAGAACCTCCAAAGTTAGATGCAAATTGGCGAGTATTTCCAAATCCTGTTGGGAATTCCGATCTACAAATTACTTATAGAGGAGACGAAAATAAATTGAAGGATGGCGTGATAGTATTAATGTCAGATTATTCTGGCAGAATAAAAAGTTCTCAATTTTTCAATATAGAGGATATCAAAAATTGGTTAAATGAAAATTTAATCCAATCTGGACAAGGAATCTATTTACTAAAGATTCAGTCTGCCCAATTCACTGAAACATTCAAAATTTTTAAATAAAAATAAACCCTTCTGAAATTTTAATCAGAAGGGTTATAATTTTCAACTCTTTAGTTCTTTTCCTCAACCCATTTACGGGCATTGACAAAGGCTTCTAACCAAGGTGTAAATTCATCATTTCTATCCATAGGATAGTGAGCCCAGTTCCATGGCTTCAATGAACGCTCAATATGAGGCATAATAGCTAAATGTCTTCCATCTTGAGAGGCTATTCCGGCTACTGAATAATCAGAACCATTTGGATTTCCAGGATAGGCTTCATAGCTATATTTCATTCCTATATGATATTCACTTTCGGCTTTTGGCAAATAAAACTTTCCTTCTCCGTGAGCTACCCACACTCCTAAACGCTGACCGGTAAGGTTTCCAAGCATCACAGTTTTGTTTTCTGGAATGGTCACATTGACAAAGGAGGACTCAAATTTATGAGAGGCATTGTGAAGCATTTTTGCTTTATGAACAGGATCTTCTGAACCTACCAGTCCAAGTTCTACCATGAGCTGGCAACCATTACATACTCCCAAACTCAGGGTGTCAGGTCTTGCATAGAAATTATCTAAAGCTTGTTTTGCTTTTGGATTGTAAAGGAAAGCTCCTGCCCAGCCTTTCGCTGAACCCAAAACATCAGAGTTGGAAAAGCCTCCTACAAAGACTATCATCTGTACATCTTCCAGATTTTCCCTCCCTGAGATCAAATCTGTCATGTGCACATCTTTCACCTCAAACCCTGCAAGCCAAAGTGAATAAGCCATTTCTCGGTCTCCGTTCACTCCTTTTTCTCTGATAATAGCTGCCTTCTCCTTTCCTGTTTCTTTTCTGAATGGATTGATTCCAGACTCAGCAAAACTTCCTTTCCAATTTGGAGCAAATTCATAAGAAAGTGGCTGATTTTTATAATTGTCGAAACGGTCTTTCGCGAGTTTTTCTCCGGATTGCTTTCTGTCTAAAAGGTAGGATGACCTAAACCAGATATCTCTATGCTGCTCAATATCCAGACTTAAATCTTTTCCTAGAAAATCAATCTTACCTGAGTTGGTAACTGTTGCCAGTTCTACATAATCAATATCTGCCTCAACCAACAGGGTTTCTACAGGATGATCGTCAGGTACCTGAATTAGAATACCTGGATTCTCTGCGAATAAGGCTTTCACCAAATCATTTTCTCCCAGTCGATCAATTCTTACTTCCAATCCAATTTCTGGAGTTGGGAAGCACATTTCCAATAGTGCTGTGATGATTCCACCTGATGAAATATCATGTCCAGCATGTATCCAAGTTTGGTCGATCAAATCCTGTACAGCTTTAAATGCCTTGGCAAAATATGCGGCATTGACCACCGTAGGCGTATCTGTACCTACTTTATTGAGCGCCTGATAAAAGCTGGATCCTGCTAGTTTGAAACTGTCTTTTGAAAAGTCTATGTAAAGAATTCTACTTCCTACAACCGGCTTCAAAGCAGTTTTTACAGTTTTTTGAACGTCAAAACATTCTCCTACTGTAGATATAATTACTGTTCCCGGCGAGTAAACCACTTTTCCGTCAGGATATTTCTGAGTCATGGAAAGGGAGTCTTTTCCAGTTGGGATATTGACGCCCAATTCAATGGCAAAGTCTGAAACTGCTTGAACTGCACGGTATAATCTGTCGTTTTCTCCTTTGTTTTTAGCAGGCCACATCCAGTTGGCAGAAAGAGAAACTCCCTTCAGCCCATCTGAGATAGGTGCAAAAATCAAGTTGGTCAATGCCTCTGCAATAGCTAATCTGCTACCCGCTTCTGGATTGGCCAATGCAGCTACTGGGGCATGACCGATTGAAGTAGCGATCCCTTTATTGCCTGTGAAATCCAAAGCCATTACTGCTACATCATTCAGAGGTAGTTGGATTTCTCCTACAGTTTGCTGAGTGGCAACCCTGCCTGTTACTGATCTGTCCACTTTATTGGTTAACCAATCTTTACAAGCTACGGCTTCCAATTGCAATACTTCTTGGATATACCCTTTGATCAATTCAGGATCATAGCTTGCTTCTGCGAATGAGGCATTTCCCGATTGATCTTCCAATATGGTTTTTGGAGAAGATCCAAACATGTATGCCAAATTCCAATCAACTGGTTTTTCTCCTGTCTTTTGATTTTCGAATTTGAAATGCATGTCTCCGGTGGTCTCACCTACCACATAAAAAGGAGCCCTTTCTCTTTCTGAAAGTTGCTTTAGCGTAGCGATATCTTCCTTGCCAACAACTAAGCCCATTCTTTCCTGAGATTCATTTCCAATGATTTCCTTCGCGGAAAGAGTTGAATCACCTACAGGCAATTGGTCAATGTGGATGGTTCCACCTGTACTTTCTACTAATTCGGAAAGGCAATTTAAATGACCACCTGCACCATGATCGTGAATTGAGATGATAGGATTATTTTCACTTTCAGCCATTGCCCTAATCACATTGGAAACACGCTTCTGCATTTCCGGATTGGATCTCTGTATGGCGTTTAATTCAATTGCATTGGATAATTCACCAGTGTTGAGGGAAGAAACCGCTGATCCTCCCATACCAATTCTATAATTATCGCCTCCCATGATTACAATTTGATCACCGGCTTTAGGCTCTTCCTTTTTGGTGTATTTGGCATTCGTAAAACCAATTCCACCAGCTAGCATGATTACTTTATCAAAACCAAAATGCTTGTCGCCTTCTTCATGCTCGAATGTTAAAACTGATCCGGCGATCAAGGGCTGTCCGAATTTGTTTCCAAAGTCAGATGCGCCATTGGAGGCTTTGATCAGGATATCCATAGGAGTCTGGTAGAGCCAAGGTCTTTCTTCCAGCTTGTTTTCCCAAGTTCTGCCTTTTTCTGATCGGGAATAAGAAGTCATGTAAACTGCCGTTCCTGCCAAAGGAATAGAAGCAGTTCCCCCAGCAAGTCTATCTCGGATTTCACCTCCAGATCCTGTAGCTGCTCCATTGAAAGGTTCAACAGTAGTAGGGAAATTATGGGTTTCTGCTTTCAGGGAAATGACCGTGTCAATTTCTCTTTGCTCAAAAAAGTCAGCCTGATGCTGGGTTTTAGGAGCGAATTGATGCGCTTTGGGACCTTGGATAAATGCCACATTGTCCTTATAGGCAGATGCAATTCGATTTGGATGCTTTTTGGAAGTTTCTTTGATCAATTGGAAGAGCGTCATGGGCTTTTCCTGACCATCGATGATAAAGGTTCCGTTGAAAATTTTATGTCTACAATGCTCAGAGTTGACTTGGGAAAAACCAAAAACCTCTGAGTCGGTCAATGGTCTACCGAGTTGTTTAGAAACATTTTCCAAATAAGCGATTTCTTCTTCGCTAAGAGCCAATCCTTCTTTTTGATTATAGCTCGCAATATCCTCAATAGACTTAATTGGTTCTGGTTCCAAATGAATATCAAAGATCTCCTGATCCAGATTTTCATAAGCTTTTTGAAGCATCGGGTCAATTTGATCACCTTCAGCAAGTGGAAAAAACTCCTCAATTCGCTGGATTCCCTGAATGCCCATGTTCACCGTGATTTCCACAGCATTGGTAGACCATGGGGTGATCATTTCTTTTCTTGGGCCGGAAAATTTCCCTGCTACTTCTGGAGTTTGGATGGGTGAAGCTTCGCCGAAAAGCCAGTTAAGTTTTGTAATGTCTTCTTGGGCGAGAGGTTGTGGAGTCTGTACTGCGTAGACTACTTTTTGAGGTGATTCAAAGAAGAAAATCATGTCCTTGAGCTGGTAAGTTGCAAAGGTAAGGAATTGGCTTGAAGTGTAAAAAGTGAGGGTGGAAATAATCGGTTGTATTATCTTAGAAATTGCTGGTTTTTCAAATTACAGGAATTGAGTGGACTTATATTCTAAAGAGGGAATCAAGCAGGAACTAAAATTTTCAAGCTGTTTGAAAAATGAATTTTACCAAACATGAATTCTTAGAAGCCTTAAGTTTTATCCCAACCTTTTGTAGGGCGCTTTTCTGAAATTAGTTTAAGCATCTAATTTCTCCTGATTTAAATATTCAACAGTTGCCTGAATAAGTCCTCCGTGACCAACCGGAAGAATATGAGATTTTAAGTGAGGGATTTTACTACTGAATCTTTCTAGGTTATTCGCAGTCACCATTTTGTCATATTTCCCCGTGAAAAGAAGAATGGGAGTTTTTAATTTTCTTGCATTTCTGATGATCTGACCAAGTCGGAGTTGAATTCCACCGAAAGTTTTCCAGGTAAAATAAACTTGCGCCCTTTGAGATCTGTATTCCATTTGGGTTTGTACAAATTTTGAAATACTACTTTCCACAAGGCCAATCTGACTTAATCCGTTTACTACAGAAAAGAAGCGACGAGGCTTGAATACAATTTGCTTAAATAAAGCATGAAAATAAGCTGGATAGCTACTGATGCTGTAAAATACTCCGGTCTTAATTCCATCTGGAGCAAGTAGGATCATACTTTGAACATTCTCCGGAAATAATTCATAAGTCAATAATGAAAACTTACCTCCCATGCTATAACCTATCAAATGGAATTTCGAGATTTCTTCTTTTTTAAAAAGACTTTTTAAGGTTTCTGCCCAAACTGATTTTGTCAAGGGGTTTTCGTGACTTTTCCATTGACTTTTTCCGTGATAAAAAATGTCAATGAAAAGAAAGCGCTGTTCGGGTTTTAGAATTTTAGAAAACGGCAATAAATCACTGTGATCTTGGCCAAAGCCATGAAAAATAAGAAAAACCTCCTTTCCATCTCCAAGAGATTTGTATGCTAAAGATCCAAATTGACTGTCTAGAACTCTCATTTTTTAATGAAAATTGAAGATAAACGAAATTTAGATACCGAAAAAAGTAATTTGAAATGCAAAATAAACTATTAAAAACAAATGAAATTGTATCAAATCGAACACTTTATAATAGTGTATCAGTTCGAACACAAAATATTATTTCATAAAAAACTTTGGAAACTTTGAACATTTTGAAAGTTTCCGTAGTTTTGACTCAAATTTCAAGTAAGTGGAGACGAGAGAAAAAATATTGGATGTAGCAATTGAGCAATTTTCCAGGTATGGAGTACGCAATACCACTATGGATGATATTGCCCGAATGATGGGTATATCTAAGAAAACGCTCTATCAGGAATTCAAGGACAAGAAGGAGTTGGTAAATGCTACTTTTTCAGCTATGCTGGAAAGGGACCAAGAGAAAATGGCCTTTTTAAAGGACTCAGGTACAGATGTCATTGAGCATTTGGTGAAAATTTCGAAGATGATGAGAGAGCGTTTGACTAACATTAATCCTCTTGCTATCATGGAGGTTCAAAAATATTTCCCTGAAGCATGGAAAATCTTTGAAGAGCATAAGGAACAAGTAATCATGACAGACTTTGTCAATATTTTGGAAAGGGGGAAGCAGCTTGGATATTTTAGGAGTGAAATAGATGCTCATATTTTAGCCAGACTGAGGGTGAATCAAATTGCCTCCGCTATGGAACCTTCCAATTTCAATAATGAAAATTACAATTTGGTAGAGGAGCAAATGCAAATGATGGATCATTTTCTGCACGGAATATTCACAGAAAAAGGACGTGAAGCATATCAAGAACAACAAGCAAAACTCAGCTAATTAACCCAGCGATGAAAAAATATTTACTCATTCTTCTATGTCTTAGCTTGCCTGTACTACATGGGAATGCGCAAGAAATAGTCAGGCTTACCCTTGAAGAAGCATTGAGTTATTCTCTTGAGAATAATGTCAATGTAAAAAATGCCAAACTAGAGACCTTAATTTCCAAGGCTACTGTCAAAGAAACAACAGCAACGGGATTGCCTCAGATCAATGGTAATTTTGATTTGAATTATAACCCTGCAATCCCAATTGTTTTTCTTCCAAATGAACCACCTTTTGGCGATCCCAATGTACCGGGAGATGTTATCCCTGCGAGATTTGGCGTGAGTTATCAATCCAATTTGGGTGTGAATATGACTCAAATGATTTTTGACGGATCTTTCTTTGTAGGACTTAGAGCCGCCAAAACTTACAAGCAATTGACGGATCTGGATTTGGTTAAAACCAAAGTAGACGTGATTGAATCAGTGAAGAAAGCTTATTTCGGAGTTTTGGTGAATGAAGAAAGAATCAGGCTTTCCAGAGCAAATCTGGCAAGAATCGATACGCTTCTTTCTGAAACTAGGGCATTGAATGAAGCTGGTTTTGCGGAAAAAATTGATGTTTCTAGAATTCAGGTTCAGCGAAATAATACTGCTACTCAATTAGAACGAAGCCTTACAGCACTTGAAATAAGTGAGCAAATCCTGAAACTTCAGATGGGGCTTCCTATGGAATACGATTTGGAATTGGGAGAGTCATTGTCCCAACTGAATCCCATCGAAGAAATCAATGCATTACTTCAGGAGGAGGGAATGGAAAGGGTAGAAGTGAGTCAACTTCAGACTAATTTGGAGTTGGTGCAGCTCGACCTGAAAAACAATCAATCTCAATACATGCCTAAGATTGATTTTATTGCCAATGCGCAGAGAGCAGGCGCCGGTAATACCTTCAATACTGTATTTGATAAGCAAAACTGGTTTGGAAGTTCCTTGCTGGGAGTTTCTATGAAGGTGCCAATCTTTGATGGGCTCTCAAAAAGTGCTAGAATTCAAAAGAACAGATTGCAGATGATGCAGTTGGAGAATCAGAAATTCTTTTTGCAAGAAAGCATTAAAAACGAAGTCTACACTGCCAAAACCAATTTGAAAAATGACTTGAATATTTTGGAAATTCAGCGTGAAAATTTGGAATTGGCGCGGGAAGTCTATGACATATCCAAAATCAAATACAATGAAGGTGTGGGTTCCAATCTTGAAGTAGTGGAAGCAGATGCTGCGCTAATTGAGGCTGAAATCAATTATTTAACTGCCCTATATGACGGCTTGGTCGCCAAAGTTGATTTGGAAAAAGCCTTGGGTATTTTATCAACAAACCAATAAAAACTACCACCATCCTTATCAGGGAGATAATTATCATATCAATCATGAAATCAATCAGTAAGTTATTACCCCTAACTCTTGTGGTCCTTTTTGCGATAGGCTGTGCTTCAGATGAATCTGTAGAAGCAAAAAAAGCTGAATTGGATAAATTAAGGACTGAGGCATCCGAAATTCAAGCTTCCATCTTGGAATTGGAAGCGGAAATTGCCAGCCTGGATCCGGAATATGCCAAGCAAAATCAAAAATCTATTTTGATCACCACCGCTCAGGCAAAGAAAGCAGAATTTGAGCACTTTGTAGAAGTGACAGGATCGGTATTATCGAAGAAAAATGTCATCATCAGTGCTGAGACAGGAGGTAGAATTCTAGAGGTACCGGCAATTGAAGGGATGAGAATGACCAAAGGGCAGGTTTTGGCAAGAATTGATGCTGAATCTATTCAAAGGAATATCGAGGAATTGGAAACAAATCTAGATTTGGCAAAAACACTTTTTGAAAAACAAAAAAGACTTTGGGAGCAGGAAATTGGTACTGAAGTACAGTTTCTAGAAGCGAAAAATAGAAAAGAAGGATTGGAAAGAAGTTTAGCTTCCTTGAAAACCCAATTGAATAAATCTATGGTGGTAGCACCATTCAATGGTACAGTGGAATCAGTTCAGATCAGATTGGGAGAACTGGTGCAGCCTGGAACTCCGATGTTTCAGTTTGTTGGTGAGAGCGACCTATTTATTGAGGCAGACATATCAGAATCCTATGTTGGAGTTTTGTCTAAGGGGGATAGTGTGGATGTTTCATTTCCATCCATTGGCAAAGAACTGAAAACCAAAGTGAGCTCTGTAGGTGCTATTATTAATCCAAACAACAGAACATTCAAAGTGGAGGTTTTCCTTCCAAATATTCCACAAGTGAAGCCGAATATGATCACCGTTTTGAAGATTCAGGACTATGAAAATCCATCTAGTGTAATAGTTCCAAGCTATCTCATACTTAGTGATAGCAAGGGTGATTATATCTACATAGTAGATGGTGAACTTGCCAAAAAACGATATATCAAAAGAGGTAGAACATTTAATAACGAAACTGAAATCCTGGAAGGTCTAGAAGGTAACGAAACCTTGGTTGATAAAGGATTCAGAGAGGTAGGAGATAATTTTAAAGTAAATATTTCGCAACTGTAATTATGGCTGAGCAACCAAAATCTAAAATTATTCGGGAATTTGGACTGTCCAGTCTGAGTGTAGATAACTCTACCTCGGTGGTAATATTAACCTTAATTATCACCGTGCTCGGTTTGAGTGCATATAGGACAATGCCGAAGGAGAGTTTCCCTGAAATTGTAATTCCAACAGTTTATGTAGGAACTCCTTATCCAGGCAACTCTCCAGTGGATATGGAAAATCTCATCACGAGACCCATTGAAAAAGAATTGAAATCTCTGAATGATGTCAAGGATATCAAATCCACTTCTGTTCAGGACTTTTCTTCCATAGTCATTGAGTTTAATCCCGGGGTAGAAATATCCAAAGCTATCCAAGATGTCAAGGATGCAGTGGATAAGTCAAAAAGTGAATTGCCGACTGATTTGGATCAGGACCCAAATGTCCTTGAGATAAATACTTCGGATTTCCCTATAATGAATGTGAATATTTCTGGAGACTATTCGGAGTCGGAATTAAAGAAGTTTGGGGAGTACTTGGAGGATGAGATTGAAAAGTTGGCTGAAATTTCCAAAGCAGATCTTGCCGGAACCGTGGAAAGAGAAATTCAGGTCAATGTCAATCCTTATAAAATGGAGGCGACCGGAGTGAATTTTAGTGATATCTCTGGTGCCATACAATCTGAAAATGTGACCATTTCTGGCGGTAATATCCGGGCTGGAGACTACACACGCTCTTTGAGAGTGGATGGAGAGTTTTCAGACCCTATGGAGCTTCTGGATATCATAGTCAAGACGGATAATCAAAAGATCGTATATCTAAGGGATGTAGCTGAGGTCAAAGATACCTACAAGGAAAGAAGTTCTTATGCCAGAAGCAAAAACCTTCCAGTTGTAACAATCAATGTAACCAAGAGGTCAGGAGAAAACCTACTTATTGCTGCTGATAAGATCAAAGCTATTATCGATAAAACCAAGGCAAATCGTTTTCCTTCTGACCTGGAAATAACCATCACCAATGATCAGTCTAAGCAGACGAGATTACAAGTAAGCGATTTGGAAAACTCCATTATTTTCGGAGTAATCCTGGTGGTTTTGGTATTGATGTTTTTCCTTGGATTCAGAAATGCTCTCTTCGTGGGTATTGCCATTCCACTATCCATGTTCATTTCCTTCCTGGTGCTAAATGCCTTTGGAATCACACTGAATTTGATGGTGTTATTTTCCCTCATCCTCGCATTAGGTATGTTGGTTGATAATGGCATTGTGGTAGTTGAAAATATCTACCGATTGATGTCAGAAGGGCTCAGTGCATCCGAAGCCGCGAAACAGGGAGTAGGAGAGGTAGCTTGGCCAATTATTACCTCTACAGCTACTACATTGGCTGCATTCCTTCCATTGGCATTTTGGGATGACATTGTGGGAGAGTTTATGAAGTACTTGCCAATTACTTTGATAATTGTCTTGTCTTCTTCACTGTTTGTAGCATTGGTGATTAACCCTGTATTGACTTCCCTTTACATGAAAGTGGAGGATGTTTCCAAGGATAAACCTAAACAGAAGCCAATCATTGTTGCGGGAAGTTTTCTGATTTTCTCTACACTATTGTATTTATTGGGTTGGACAGCTCTTGGTTCATTAATGTTGGTTGCCTGTGTATTGACCTTGTTTAATGTCTTTGCATTGCGAAAGGCTATTCGATGGTTCCAGACCGTTTTCTTGGTTAACCTTGAAAATTTCTATGAAAAAGTATTGGATTATGCTTTGCATGGTAAAAGGCCATATTTCTTCTTTGGTGGAACAGTTCTTCTCTTAGTTCTTTCAGTTGCCTTATTAGGTATCAGAGCACCAAAAATCCTTTTCTTCCCTGATAATCAACCACAATTGGTCAATGTTTTTGTGGAGTTTCCCATTGGAACTGACATAGAGGCAACAAATGAGTTTGTGGATAAAATGGAAGATGAGGTAATGGTTACTTTGGAGCCTTATCAAGGAATCATCGAATCGGTTATCACCCAAGTTGGTGAAGGTACAGGAGATCCAACAGAAGGCCCAAGCAATCAGGCAACGCCACATAAAGCAAAAATGACCATTGGTTTTGTGGATTACATCGATAGACAGGGTGTAAATACCAATAAAGCAATGGAAGATATCCGGGATATGGTTGAAAAATATCCAGGTGTCCAAATTACAGTAGATAAGCAAAGAAATGGTCCGCCTGTAGGAAAGGCTGTTAATATTGAATTTATAGGTGAGGATTATGAGCAATTAATTGCTTTTGTAAACAGGACTAAGGAATATCTGGATAAGCAAAATGTAGCCGGTTTGGAGGAATTGAAGACTGACCTTTCATTGGGAAGTCCTGAGGTAGTGCTGAATATTGATAGAGAAAAGGCAAGGAGATTTGGACTCTCTACTTCAAATATTGCTACTGAATTGAGAACCTCACTTTTTGGATTGGAAGTATCCAAATACAAGGAGGGAGAGGATGATTATCCTATTCAGTTGAGGATGATGGACGAGTATAGATATGATATCAATACGCTTGTCAATAAGAAGATTGGTTTCCGGGATAAATTTGGGGAGAAAAAAGAAGTCCCAATAGCCTCTGTTGCAGATGTAAAATATGGTTCTACCTATGGTTCTGTGAAAAGAAAAGATCTGGAAAAAGTCATCACGATGTTTTCCAACGTCTTGGAGGGCTATAACCCAACTGAAATCAATACACAGATCAAGAATTTGATGGCTACTTATGAAGTTCCGGATGGAATTCAGGTGAAGTTTACGGGGGAACAGGAAGAGCAAGCTAAATCACAAGCATTCTTAATGCGAGCCTTGGCTATAGCAGTTTCCTTGATTTTCTTGATCATCGTTGCGCAGTTTAACTCAGTTACCACTCCATTCATCATCATGGCCTCAGTTGTCTTAAGTACTATTGGGGTATTCTTAGGCTTGGTTATTTTCAACATGGATTTCGTAGTGATTATGACGGGTATCGGAATTATTTCTCTTGCTGGGGTGGTGGTAAACAATGCTATTGTATTGATAGACTATACCAATCTTGTCAGAGATAGAAAGAGGGAGAAATTAGGGGTAAAAGATGGAGAATATTTATCCTATGAAGAATTGGTAGGAAGTATTGTAGAATCAGGGAAGACGCGTCTTCGTCCTGTACTACTAACAGCAATAACTACAGTACTGGGATTGATACCTTTGGCCATAGGAATGAACATCAATTTTGGCACTTTATTGAGTTCTTTTGACCCTCAGTTTTATGTGGGAGGAGATAATGCAGATTTCTGGGGTCCAATGGCTTGGACCGTGATTTTCGGGCTAACCTTTGCGACCTTCCTTACGTTAGTGATCGTACCAGTCATGTACTTGCTGGCAGATAAGTTAAATATGAAGCTGCGTAAGGTAAAAGCATGATTGATTTAAGGTTGGTGGTTTTTTTTGAAAAAACCTCCGGGACAATGTTCCGGGGGTTTTTCGTTTTTTAAGAAGAGAATCTTCTGTCTAATTTCAAGCGGAATTTTAATTCTTCCTTGTCTTTAAATTTAAGAGTCCAACATAAGATTCATTGTTTCCGACATTTCAATAAAAAATATATTGTAATTAAGGGGCTGTCTCCAAAGTGATTTGGTCACATTGAGTATCCCGAAGACCTTACGAGATCGATTTTAGGCTAAAAGGATAATAACGGCCCTCATCCCCTGCATGATGCCAGGTGGCCTCGCAGACTGACATTAAACAGAATTATGAGACAGCCCCAATTAATTTTTAAAAAGGCAAATCATCCTCACCTTGCACTACCGTTGCCTTTTCCTTGCCTTTGGGGGATCCCAAAAGCAGAAAGTCGTGGACTACGATTTCTGTGATATATCGCTTGTTTCCGTCTTTGTCAGTATAATCTCGGTTGGAGATTTTTCCCTCTACAGCAAGCTCAGAACCCTTGTCGGTGTACTTTTCCAAGATTTCTACTTGCTTGCCCCAAATCACAAGGTTATGCCAAGTGGTTTCCGTTACTTTCTCACCTTGTTGATTACGGTAAGTTTCATTGGTAGCAAGATTGATTTTGCCCAATTTCCTTCCAGACTCTAAAGTCTTAACTTCAATTTTGTCGCCTAGACGGCCGATTAGCTGAACTTTGTTTCTTAGCGTGTTCATAGTTTTTGTTAGTTAAAATTTGACATGCATCGTTTTCGCCAGAGGAAAACTTGATGAGCCCAAGTTCAGTAACAGGTCGAAAATTAGTCGGGAGGCAGTCGATAGTATCCGATAGCAGTCGTTTGTTGTCGGATAATATGCCTTTAAATAGGTTTTGGGCTATCTCTAAATTTGAAATGAAAAAATAAAATCTAAAATTGAATTGGAAAACCACCAAAATAATGGATAAAAAAATCTCAGAATATTTTTCCAGTGGTTGTGGGCGTTGCTCCTTATTTCAAACTCCTCATTGCAAGGTTCACACTTGGCAAGAAGAATTGTTGCTGCTTCGCAGCTATGTCATAACAACAGAATTGGTCGAGGAGCTTAAATGGTCGCAGCCTTGCTATACTTTGAATGGGAAAAATGTACTAATCCTCTCATCATTTAAGGATTGTGTCTTTTTGTCTTTTTTAAAAGGTTCCTTGATGAAAGACCCAGCAAATATTTTAGAGTTTGCTGGACCAAATAGCCGAACTGGAAAGCTATGGAAATTTTATAATGCAGACTCAATCAGGGAAAACAGAGAATTAATTATCCACTATATCCAAGAGGCAATGGAGATAGAAAAATCAGGAATCAAAACTTCTTCTATAGACACTAAGCCCAAGCTTCCCGAAGAACTTTTAGCGTATTTTAGAAATGATAGTCTTTTCAAAAAAGCCTTCGAGTCTTTAACTCCAGGTAGACAAAGAGGCTATTTGATTTATTTCAATCAGGCGAAGCAATCTGGTACTAGGATGAAAAGAATCCAAAACTCAGTTGTAAAGATTATGGAAGGCAAAGGGTATAATGAATTTTAATTCGCTGTTGGTCAATTTGCTGATAATGTGTAAATTAAATAATTGCCTTTTGATCTTTAAATCAGCTCCATGGAAAAATCTATTGATTGGACGACTTTCACCCGTAGAATCCATATTCAGAAACCAGCTCAATTGGTCTTTGATGCTTGGACTCAAAAACGATTATTAGAAACTTGGTTTTTAGAAATAGCTGAATTCAAAGACTCAAACGGAGTTGGAAGAAAGCCCATTGAAACTGTTCAGCAAGGGGATACTTTTTCTTGGAAATGGAACAATTGGCCACATCGAGAAGAAGGGGAGGTATTGAAAATAAAAAATAAAAAACTCATCTCCTTTACTTTTGGCCCTGGAGGCATTGTTGATATTCATTTGAAAGAAAGCAAATGGGGAACTGAAGTCACCTTAATTCAAAAACAGATCCCTACTGACGATAAACATAAAATGGAACTTTTTGTGGGTTGTTATGGTGGATGGACTTTTTGGTTGGCGAATCTAAAAGCTTGGATGGAGCATGGTATCACTCTTCATGCAACTGGCTTAAATGAAGGAGATACAACTAATTTGGTCAATTCCTGAATTACATCCTCCTAATTAAATCAGCCGCTAAGGAAATATTTTCTACTTCGGCGAATCTTTCGTGTTGGATTTCATGGTCTATTTGCTCATGAATCCAAGTAATATGAAAAGGTATGTGAATGGCATGTCCGCCTATTTCTAGCACGGGTAGTATATCAGATTTTAAGCTATTGCCTAACATGACAAAATCCGAAGGAGAAACATCTAAATGGCGAATGAGCTTTTCAAAATCTGCCACTTTCTTTTCACTCATAATTTCTATGTGATGAAAATATTTTTCCAGACCTGACTTCTTCAATTTCCTTTCCTGATCCAAAAGGTCGCCTTTGGTTGCTAAAACTATCCTGTAATCCCCGTTCAAACTTTTTAAAACTTCCTCAACCCCAGGAAGGAGTTCAACGGGCTTTTCCAGCATTTCTCGACCAATTTTGATCACTTTTTCTATCAATAAAATCGGCATTTTATGCTCACTGATTTTCATGGCTGTTTCTATCATGGAAAGCATAAAGCCTTTTATTCCGTAGCCATATAATTGGAGATTTTCTATTTCTGTTCGGTATAGCTCCTTGATTATCGCATGCTCTGGCATAAAGTCTTCTAGTAGTGAAGCGAATTTTTCTTCTGCTTCTCTGAAAAATGGTTCATTCAACCAAAGTGTATCATCTGCATCGAAAGCAATTACTTTAATCGGCATTAGTTTAGAGTTTTAATCCAATCCAAAAGTACTAATCTCCAGTTTTCCACAGTTCCTTTTCCCATTCCAAAAGCAAAACCATGTCCGCCACTTGGGTAAAGATGTAATGAGGCCGAAACTTCATTGGCTCTTAGAGCCTGATAATAAAGGAGGCTGTTTTCTACTGGAACAGCCAAATCATCTTGAGCATGAACCAAAAAAGTAGGTGGAGTATTGGCATTCACATTTTTCTCATTGGAAAAACGATCGATGAGTTCCTGTGAAGGCTTTTCTCCCAATAGGTTTTTTCTGGATCCCCCATGAGTATATTGATCTTGGAATGTGATGACAGGATAAACTAAAATGGAAAAATCCGGTCTTGCTGAAATATTGTCAATTTTATCTTTGGTTCTTTCCAATTCATAGGAAAATTGGGTGCTTAGTGTTGATGCCAAGTGTCCTCCAGCAGAAAAGCCCATTACGCCAACTTTTTCTGGATCGATATTCCAAATTTCAGCATGATGTCTAACCAACCTTAATGCTCTTTGTGCATCTAATAATGGAACTTCCTTGGGATTGATTAGAGACTGGGAAATCGGAAGTCTATATTTAACTACTATACCTGCAATTCCCTGTGAATTCAGCCATTTGGCAAAATCTGTCCCTTCCCAATCATAAGCTAAGATTCCATATCCTCCCCCTGGAAAGATTACGACTGCCTGACCGGTAGCAATTTGCTTTGTTGGAAGATAAACTTCTATGCTAGGGATTTGCACGTTTGATATTCGAAGGATTCCTTCTTGGATAGAAACTTCTTGAGACCCAGATGTAATCTGTAGAGGCGGATTACCTTTCCAAAGTGATATGATATAATTCTGAGCCAATACAGATATTGAAAAAAAGATGAAAAGAAAAGTAGGAATAGCCTTTTTCATATTTTTGACTTTAATTTTTCATGTTTTACAGAATCCTAAACAATATTTATCTATAAATGTAATACCCTCTAGCTTTAATGATATTCGTTGTTATTATTTTAATTTTTTTTGCTCAATGGGAATGATTAATTGAAAAGATTTTTGTTCTGAATCAATTTCAAGTCCCCATCTTTGCAGGCTGGGTAATTCTAAGGATTTTTCTCTATACTCATCCGGTGTCATAATTGGGATACCATAAATGATTGGGAAATATCTTTGACATTTAGAACAATTTAGAATTCCCTCGATGATCTGCTTATCTTCTGTTTCGAGAATAACTTTTATTGAAAGATCATTTTTGTCAAAAGGACAGCAGAGTTTTTGAATTAGTTTTCTATTCATGATGATTTTTCATTTTTTGGATATAGTCTAGAGATGCTTTTTTGGGATTAATCTGATTCATGATCCCTGAAATAACAGCTAAGCCCTGATAAGAAAATTCTTCAAGTAGGTGTAGGTTTTCGGGCTTAATACCTCCAGAAAGAAATATTGGTAAAGAGGTTAATGTTTCGGCCTGCCTTATGGTTTCATGCTTTACGAGCTGACAGGTATCTACCGAGGAGGAAGGGAAAACAGAACAAAAACTGATATAGGAAAGCTTATTTTCATTAGCCCACTGAATTAGCTCCAACTCATTACCAACGGTAAGTCCAATCAGTTTGTCTTCAAGTCGTTTTTTAATGATATTCCAGTCTGCTGGGATATGATCAAAATGTACTCCGTCTAGCTCAGTTTCCAAGGCTAATATCCATTCTTCATTGATTAGTACAGGGACTTTGAAGTGGTCTGCAATTTCCTTTACTCTTTTGCAAAATTCTTGTTTTTGAGTTTGATCTACACTCTCAGACCAGTTATTCCAAATCTGGACAACTCCTAGTCCCGCCTCAAGTGCAAGTTGGAGTTTAGAATATGTAGACTCCCAGTTTTGGTTTGGGTCTAATACCAAATAGAGTCCAGAAAGTGATTTCATGAAATTCCAGATTTAAGGGCATTATAAAATGCCTCCCAATAGGGGTCTTTACCATCAAATTCAAAAGGTATTACATCCCCATTTTGACATATTATTTCTTTTGTTTGGGAGGAAGTAAAATTTCCTATACAGCATGCTTCAATGTTATGTTGTTCATATAGTTGAAGCAAAGGTTTTTCTAATTCTTTTTTTACAGATAAAAGTAAGGCTCCGGCCCCAATCGAGATTAATGGATCTATTTTGAATAATTCTGCCACTTCTCTGATTTCATTTAGGACGGGAATTTTAGTTCGATTTATCACAAATCCCAATCCAGAAGCATCTGCCATTTCATTTATAGCTCCATAGACTCCACCTTCGGTGACGTCGTGCATAGCTCTAAGTTCGCTTTTGTGATTTAAATTAGTAGAAGCCAGCATTGCCTCGGGGAGAACGGAGAGCTTCCAAAAGTTATTTATTGCTTTTTGGAATTTTGTTTCTCCTAAATTTCGCCGGACATAATCAGGAAAAGCCATAGCCAACAATGAAGTACTTGACAGAGCAGCTCCCTTTGTTAGGATTAAGGAATCTCCATCCTGTGCTAGGTTACTGGTGAGAATTTTATCCTTTTGAGCCTGTAAAAACATGGTTCCACCTCCTGAAATAGTAGAATCTTGTCCAGGTACCTGTCCGGTATGTCCTCCGGTGATTGAAACATCCAATGTTTCACATAGATCATGAATATACTGCCAATATTCGTCAAATTGCTCCCTACTCAGGTTGGAAGGAAGATTCAGTACAAATTGGGCATATTGTGGAGCAAATCCAGTTGTGCACATATCATTGACCAGCAAATGGATTGAGAGCCACGCAGATACCTTCATTCCCAAGGAAGGGATTAAAGTCAATGGGTCTGAAGATATAGCTAATGCGCTACCATTTCCTAAATCTATGACCGCTGTGTCAACCCCAAATTTGGGACCACAAATCACCTCTTTTCTTTTGGCACCGTAACGGTTCAAAAGGTTTTGCTTGAAAATTTGTGCACTTATTTTTCCTGAGAAATTTTCAAAAGCACCCATTATACATCATTGAATTGAACATATAAACCAAAAAAATCACCAAAAGGGACTTTCCACTGCTTTTTCGGAAACCATTCAGGAAGACCAGTAGCATTCCATTCGATTTTGAAATCCCTATCAGGAAGGGCTTTATCTAGAAGGTTTTTCAATGATGCTGGTGTGTAAAAGTTGGCAGTCACGTAATAATTATTTTTGCCAAAAAACTGCTGGACTCTTCTTCGAATTAGTTTAGGAGTATTACGGTTCATCATTCCAAAAATAATCCCATACTTTCCTACTCTAGCAGCTTCTTGGATTACAGCTTCGGGGTTTTTGTAATATTCGAAGGTAGTAATGAAGGCCAATGCATCGAAGGAGTGGTTCTTGAAGGGCATATGGTGCGAGTCAGCCAAAACCAGATCTCCATCAAAAAGCTGTACGCCTTGGGCTAGCATAAATGGGGAAATATCCCCTCCAGTAGCTTCTATGCCGACCTCATGCCACCAGCGGGTAAATCTAGTTGTTCCGCAGCCAAATTCTAATAAGGTCTGAACTCGGCGATCTTGCTTAATTAAGTCCTCTAAAGTCTTTTTTTGCCAAACTTCTTGTTTCTTATAAGGGCCTTCGTAGTATTGTTCGTAATGATCTGTATCATCTCGATTGAAGAACCATTCTTTTCGACCTTGCCAGGTTCGAATTTCCTCAGGTACAACTTGAAATTTTTCTTGTTGGATTAATTTGCTCATTCGTCTAAATAGTTAGACCTGAATGAATCCCATAAAGAATAGAGCCTTATTGGCATTTACAATTCCTACGCTGGCATTATCCAGATCAGGTTTGCGGGTATGATCTCAGCCTTGATTAGGCACCCCGTTGTTAATGTATCAAATATAAGTACAAACGAGAGAAAGTCTAAAAACTTTATGATTATTGCTCTTTTGCAAAAGTTTTAAAATCAAATATCTTTTCACAAATAGCCCATTTCCAGTGAGGAGGAGTTCCAGGTAGATTTTGTTGATATTGTCCTACAAAGGATTCCCACTCCTGCACTTTAGGATTGGCTAGGTCCAATTGTTCTTTTTTCTCAAAACTGAAATCATCTTTGGTTATTAAAGTCATGCTGAGCCTGTTTTTCCAACGAAAAATATTCATTTCAAGAATTCCTGATTCTTGAATGCTTTCCAGAATTGGTTCTGGCACAGCTTGATGGCATTTATCATAGGCCTCGATAGCTTCAGGTTCATCTTTCAAGTCACAGATCAAGAGGAAAGTTTTCATCAGTTTATCAAATTATAAAGCATTCAAGTTCTTCTTTCGACGTTGGACTTGGTAGGCGAAAAGGCCGACCACCACAAAGCAAATTAGTGGCAGAAAAAAGGAGAATCGAACTTCGGATACGCCCAAGATTTGAATATCGGTATATCCCGAACCTCCCCAGTCCAAGACTATTCCCTGTAAAGTAGGCATGATTGCTCCGCCTACAATTGCCATAACCAAAAATGCAGCCCCAAACTTGGCGTCTTCTCCTAGTCCTTCCAAAGCGATTCCGTAGATGGTGGGAAACATTAATGACATGGCAAAACTGATTCCTACCAAACTGTAAAGCCCTAATTCTCCTGGAATGAAAATTGCCCCTCCCGTAAAAAATATGGCTAGAACTGAAAAGGAAAGCAGAAGATTGGTTGCTGAAATATATCTCAAGAGGAAAGTGCAAATCCACCTGCCTATCAAAAATAAAATCAATGCTGCATATCCGTAATTCACAGCATCTGCATTCTCAATTCCCATTGCTTCTGCATATTGATAAATATAGGTCCAAACCATAATTTGAGCACCTACATAAAACATCTGAGCGATCGTTCCTCCCACGAAATTTTTATTAGAAAAAAGCCTTTGCATGCTCGGCCAGAAATTAATTTTTCCGCTATCCTTTGACTCAGGCATTCTAACCAAAGCTATAAGAAGCATGATTCCTAACACCACCAAACCTAGCATGACATAAGGGTTCCTTATGACCATTAGATCATTGGTTCGAACCAGCGCTTTAGAAGCTTCTTCCAAAGTGGGGTAAATTAATTTCCCGTTTTCATCCAAGTTATTGGATTGCAAAGCATTCAGAATAAATTGTTTTGCTACGAAAAGGCCAGCCAATGCGCCCATAGGATTAAATGCTTGTGCAAGGTTGAGTCTTTGTGTGGCCGTGGCCTCTGCTCCCATGGAGAGAATATAGGGATTAGCTGTAGTTTCCAGAAAAGCCAATCCAAAAGTCAAAATATATAAGGAAGCTAAAAAGAATCCATAGCTTTCCCATGCAGCTGCTGGGTAAAAGAGTAAAGCTCCAAAAGCATATAAGCCTAAACCCAACAAGACTCCGGTTTTATAAGAGTATTTTTTAATAAAAAAGGCTGCTGGCAAAGCCATAGTGAAATAACCTCCATAAAAGGCCATTTGCACCCATGATGCTTGGACATTATTCAATTCCAGAACTCGCTTAAAAGCCGCAACCATGGGATTGGTGATGTCATTGGCAAATCCCCACAAGGCAAATAAGGAGGTAATTAAAACAAAGGGAATAAGAAGATTTTTTGGGACTATGGGAGTAGCTGATTTCATAAAGCCCTGTCAAGATGAGTATAGCCCCCATCTACGAAAAGATGTTGGCCGGTGATATGGGAAGATCTGGGTGAAAGCAGAAACAGGACCATAGCTGCAATTTCATCAGCTTGAGTCATTCTTCTTCCCAGGGGGATTTTCCGGTTTATTTCTTCCAGTTTTTCTTCTGGATTTGGAAAGGATTGGATCCAGTTTTCATACATCGGGGTATATACTTCTGCTGGGATCACTGCATTAACCCTGATCTGATAGGGGAGAAGTTCTGCTGCCCACTCACGAGTCAGAGCTAGCTGTGCTCCTTTTGCAGCGACATATCCAGATGTTCCTCCCTGACCAGTTACTGCTGTTTTGGAAGAAATATTTACTATGCTGCCTTGACTTGTCTTTAGAGCTGGCAGAGAATAATGCGCTAAATGGTAATAGTGGAATAAGTTTTTAGACACTGAGTTTTCAAATGCCTCCGGATTACCATTTTCCAAACCTACTCCATCATTGGAACCTGCATTATTTACTATGCCATCTATTCTTCCAAATTTTCTTAGGGTTTCCTCAACAGCTCTTGACGCATCGGCTGCCCTTACTAGTCTTAAAGGAAGGTGCAAGGCTTGATTATTTGCAAAATCAATAATTTGCCTGGCTTCTTCTCCCGATGGATCGATAATCACAGGAATCCCTCCTTCCTCAATCAGTCCTTTTGCAACTGCAGCTCCGATACCTTTGGCACCGCCCGATATGAGTATCACTTTTTGATTGAGGGAGAGATTCATAGTAAATAAATTTAGGCTAGCTTAATTTGTAAAATTTTTCAGCCGTATTTCCCATTATCCAACTTTTTTCATCTTTGGAAAGCGTGTCTGTAAACTCTTCAACTACACCTATCACTTGCTCATATTCTGCAGCAAGAAGACAAACCGGCCAATCACTTCCAAACATGAGTCTTTGAGGTCCGAATAGCTCCAAAGCAATTTCTAAGTATGGATAAAGCTGATCCTTATTCCAGTTTTTCCAATCTGCCTCCGTCACCATTCCTGAAATTTTGCAGTGAATCAGCTCTCTTTCCGCTATGGGAGCGAGGAGTTTTTGCCATTCTTTCCATTCCCCTTTTTGGATAAAGGGTTTAGCAAGATGGTCTATGACAAAAGATTGATTTGGGCATTTTTTAACCAACTCCAAAACAGCTTTGAGATGCTGGGGATATACCAATATGTCATAAGTATAACCTTTGGAATGTAGCGTTTGTAAACCTCGTATAAAGTTCTCCTGAAGCATATAGCGAGGATCTTTTGACTGCAATACTTCCCGGAAGCCCTTCAACTTAGGATGTTCATTGTATTCCTCCAGCTTTTCCTCCAAATTTTCTGAAGTCAGGTCTGCCCAGCCAACCACTCCCAAAATCCAGGGATTTTGATCTGCTAAATCCAATAAATAATCTGTTTCCCGATAGGACTCGACTGCCTGAACCGCAACACAGCCATCCAAATGAAATTCATCTAGCAATGGCTTTAAATCGCCTGGTAAAAAATTTCTGCGAATCCTTTTCATGGAGTCGTCTATCCAGTCCTGATTTTTTGGGTTATACTCCCAAAAGTGCTGATGGGAGTCAATTCTCATGCTTCAGGATCATTGATGGCCACTTGTCTTGAGATTCCAAGGCCTTCTATTCCCAATTCAACCACATCACCATGCTCCAAATATTTGGGTTCTGGCTTGAGTCCCATGCCGACGCCCGCTGGAGTACCAGTGGAAATTATATCACCCGGCAATAAGGTCATGTACTGACTGATATGAGATACTATGGTTGGAATGTCAAATATCAAATCAGAAGTTGAGCTGTCTTGAAGAATTTTTCCATTGAGTTTGAGCCATAATCTCAATTGGTGGGGATCGGGTATTTCTTCTTTGGTTGCTAAAAATGGACCTAGTGGTGCGAAGTTGTCTGCGCTTTTTCCTTTTACCCACTGCCCTCCATGATTGAGTTGGAAATCCCGTTCGCTTACATCGTTGTGGAGGCAATATCCTGCTACATGATCCATCGCATTTTCAACGGATACGTATTTTGCCCTTTTCCCAATTACCACTGCCAGCTCAACTTCCCAATCTGTTTTCTTTGAGTTTCTTGGAATAAAAATAGGATCATATGGCCCAGATAGGGAGGAAGTGGCTTTCATAAATAAAATTGGCACCTCAGGAACTGCCATTCCTGCTTCAGCAGCATGCTTTCTATAATTCAAGCCAACACAAATGATTTTGGAAGGTCTGGCGATAGGAGAGGCTAGTCTGGAGTTAGCCGGGATTTCAGGAAGTTTGGATTGATTGGCCTGCAGCCAAACTTTCAATCTTTCCAGTCCATTATTGGTTAAGAAGGTCTCATTCCAGTCCTCTCCAAAGCTGCTACAGTCTAGATTTTTTCCTTCTGAATTTTGGATTCCGGGTTTTTCTTGTCCCTTTTCTCCAAATCGGATAAGTTTCATTCAAATAGGTTTAGGTTATGATCAGGTTTATATCTTACATTTTCAGGTTCTGAAAACCTCCATCAATATTGAAGTTTGTACCAGTAATAAACTTTGAGTCCTCACTGCAAAGAAAATAAGCCAGTGCGGCGATTTCTTCTGGTTTCCCCATTCTTCCCATAGCTTGTGTGGAGGCAAGTTTTTCGAACATTTCTTTTTCTTTTCCGGGATAATTCTTTGCCAAAAAACCATCAACGAAAGGTGTGTGGACTCTGCCAGGGGATAAGCAGTTGCAGCGAATTCCCTGATCTACATAGTCCCGCGCAATACTCAAAGTCATGGAAAGAACTGCACCCTTGCTCATGCTGTAGGCAAAGCGGTCTGGAATACCCATGGTAGCTGCTACAGAACAAAGGTTGAGAATAGCTCCTCCTCCTTCTGAAATAAGTTTTGGCAATGCTGCTTTGGTGACCAAAAACATTCCCTTCACATTGACCTGAACTATCCGGTCAAAATCCTCTTCACTCGTGTTTTCTAGTTTTCCAATATGGGAGATGCCTGCATTATTTATAAGAGCATGAAGTTTTCCTGAAAGGGTTTGGATTCTTTGCCTGACTTGATCCAATGAGGTAATGTCTACATGCCAAAAAGTAACCTGATGTCCTTTCTCTCTTTCTATGGTTTCTGTCTTTTGACCTTCTGTAGAGTTTGTATCAATAAAAAAGACCCGAGCACCTTCAGTAGCAAATTTTTGAACCATTGCTAAGCCTATTCCACTTGCTCCTCCAGTAATCAGGACTTGTTGCTCTTTCATTCTTGGGTTATTTTCAATTAGGATTAGATTCCACGATTAATTGGTTGATTCTTTGGATGATGTCAAAAGTTAAAGGTTTTTCAAAAAAACCGGCTACGTTTTTATACCTCTTAGATTTACTTGGATTCTCGGAGTTCACTGAAGATGTAATGATAAAAACTTTGGAACGGAACCTGTCATCAGTTTCCAGTTTGTCCAAAAAGTCCCAATCTTTTAAATCTTTGAGATGGAGGTCTACTAGCAGGGTAGGAGGTTGATTGAACTCTGAATTTTTTAAAAAAGTCAATGCATCGCTACCCTTGATAAAGGTGGATATTTTGAGGTTTGGATTAATCTTCCCGAACATCTTTTCAAGAATCACCAATAAAATATCGTCATCGTCAATTATAATAAGTTCCTTATTCATAGGCTTAGGATTCATTATAAATTCCTTCTGACTTTTTGCTAATGTCTCTAATGATTGCATCTAATTCTTCAGCTGAAAGTTTGATGTACTCTACCAGTTTTTGGTTGTCCTCACTTAGATTATCTTCCGAGCCCTCCAATAGGTTTACAAGTCCCATCAATCTAGCCAAAGGTGCTCTGACCACATGCGACTGAATCCATGCGATTTCCTTAAAGGTTTGATTTTGCTCTTCTATTTTATGGATATACTTAAGGTTTTCTGTGATGTCGTTGATTAAGACCATTCCAGCATCCTTATTATTGATTTTTATTTTGGCTGGACTTCTTTCAACATCCATGAGCTCCCCGTTTTTTTTGAGGTGTCTGGATATTTTCTTGTAGTTTTTTCCATTCTTTTTCCAAAATTCTTCAACAGCTGAAATCAAAATGGCTTCATCTTCTTTAGGTCGAAGATCTTTTAAATCCATATTTAAGAATTCTTCTCTGCTGTATCCATACTTTTGAACAGATGCCTCATTGACGTCTAAAATCTTGAGTGTTTCAAAGTCATAAACAAGAATAGGAGAGGGATTTAACTGGAAAAGATCTGCATACTTTTTCTTGGAGTCTTTTAATTCAGAGATAAAATTTACCCGCTGAATATTATAGATCAAGCTTTTGTACAGAACTGCGGGAGAGAGGTCATCTTTGACCAGGTAATCTGAAGCGCCTAAGGCAAGTGATCGACTTCCAAATTCCAAGTCTGCAAAACCTGTTAAAACGACAACCGGAATTTCCTCAGCTCTACCAGTAATTTCTTTAACTAACTCCTCTCCGGATTTATCTGGAAGGGAGAGGTCCAGGAAAACCAAATCGTATTGCCGTTCATTTTTTTCAAGTAGCTCTACGGCTTCTTTGAAATTTTCAGCATGAGTCGCTTCAAGGTGGAGTATTGACTCTGACAAATATTCCTCTAATATGACGAAGTCACCGAGATTGTCTTCAATTACTAAAATATGGTAAGGTTTTTCATCCTTCTTCATTACGTGCTGGTTTGGGAAGCTTTACTACAGATAGCCAGAAATCTTCAATTTTACTGACTACTCTAAGAAATTCACTGATTTCAACGGGTTTGATAATATAGCAATTTGCATGTAAATCGTAAGCTTTGAAAATATCTAATTCAGAAGAAGAGGTGGTCAAGACGATTATTGGAATTTGTTTTAAACGCGAATTACTTTTTAATATTTCCAATACTTCATGGCCATTTTTCTTGGGAAGATTGATGTCCAATAAGATCAAATCAGGTAAATTATTTGGAGTCTCAATCACTAATTTTTCAAGTTTTTCAATCGCCTCAGCACCATCTCTCGCAATAGTCATGTTGTTGAGAATCTTAGCTTCTTCAAGCGCATCTTGGATGAGGATAATATCGCCTTCGTTATCCTCTATAAGCATGATGTTAATAGGTCTGATCGTCATATGCTCTTAATAAGAAATGAAATGTACTGCCTTTTCCAGGTTCAGAATCAAGCCAGATTTTTCCACCATGCTGTGAAACTACTTTTTTGCATATTGCTAGACCGATTCCAGTTCCAGGGTATTCATCCTTCGTATGAAGTCTTTTAAAAATATTGAAAATCTTTTGATAATACTCTTTGTCAATGCCGATTCCGTTGTCTTCTACAGTAATTCTGTAATCGGATCCTTCTTTGGTAGAATATATTTTAACAACAGGTTGAACGTTCTTCTTCTGATATTTCAAAGCATTTGAAATGAGATTGATGAAAACGCTTTTGATCGGGCTCCGAATTCCTAAAATATCGGGAAGAGGACTTACTTCAACTATGGCATTATTTTCTTCAATCACTTTCTGTTTTAGTTGTATAACTTCCTCAACCACTGAATTCAAATCCACTTTGCTGAGTTTGGAGGGATCAAAACCAATTTGAGCATATTCCATCATATCATCTATCAGTTGACTTAGCCTCTTAGAACCATCTACTGCAAATCGGATATATTGAATTCCTTTTTCGTCTAATACATTTTCATACTTTTTTTCCAAAAGCTGAAGAAAGGAGCTAATCATTCGAAGAGGCTCCTTCATATCATGCGAAGCCACCGAAGCAAATGATTTTAATTCTTCGTTGGCGGATTGTAGCTGAAGGTTTGTCCTTTTTATCTCCTCCTCGCGAAGTTTTTTCTCAGTAATATCCACATGGGTTCCAAACATCATTAAAGGCTTTCCATCCTTAGTCCAAGAGAATACTTTTCCTCTATCTAATACCCACACCCACCTTCCGTCTTTATGCTTCATTCTACACTCTGACTCATAAGACTCAGTCTCACCTCTAAAACATTTTTCAAGCTCTTGATTGGATTGCTCAAGATCTTCCGGATGAGCAAAGTCAATCCATGTCTGAATGCTTAGAGGGGCTAATTCTTCCAAGGTATAACCTATAATATTCGCCCAAGTTTCATTGTATTGGGTTTCACCTGTTTGTACATTCCATTCCCAAGTACCGGCGCCTGTTCCTTCAATTACATTAGTTAGTCTCTGTCTCTGATCTGCTAGGTCTGTTTCGGCCTTTTTTCGAGCTGTAATATCTTGGGTAGAGCCTATCATCCTGATTGCCTTACCTTTTTTATTCCTGATGATAAGACCTTTATCAACTATGAAAAGGTATTGTCCGTCTGATTTTTTAACTCGAAATTCTTGGGACCATTTTTCAGCAGAGCTATCCAAAGCTTTTTTCAAGTTGCTTTCAACCTCATTATAATCCTCAGGATGAATGATGGATTTCCAGAATTTATCATTGTTGAAGGACTCCTCTTGACTATACCCTAATAATCTTTCAAAATTTTCACTTCGATAAGTGTAGTCCTTCTCCATATCCCAATCCCAGATTATTTCAGAAGTTGCTTTGGTTGCCAGTTCAAACCGCTGATTACTGAGTAACAACTCCTTGGTAGTTTCCTCGACTTGCTTTGAAAGTCTATATGGCTGTTCAGCAAGTTTAAAGATTAAAAATCCCAAGAGGATTGATGAAATCAATCGAAAAAGTGTATTTGGAATAATGGAGATAAACGCGTTGCTATTGTCCAATTGAACTTTAATAATCCAATTTCCACTAGGAATAACCAATTCTGTAATGGGACCGCCGGATTGGGAAAAGTTACTGTTAAGTAAGGAAGAAATGTCCTTATTGATAGGGTCTATTTTTAAGATGTCTATAGTATACTCTGAATTGGGTTGATAGCCAAATAAGACCTGATCTTGGAATTTATACCAATCAATAATGATTGCTGTAAAACCTTCAAATACGCCATTTTTATAGAGTGGGAGCCTTCCCACTATACCTTTTCCACCCTGTTTCAGCTCAAAGGGACCTGCAAAATAAAGCTCCCTCTGCTCAATCGCCATAATAGCCTCTTCTCGTCTATACGGATCTTTGAGGATATCATAGCCAATTACCATTTCATTTCCGACCAATGGGTAGGTTGCTACAATTTCCCCTGAGTCTAAGACTTGAATTTGATCAATAATGTCAATGTTATCGATTATGCTTCTTCCAACTTCTCTGAAATTTTGATCCAGTCTATCTGTTCTTACTAAGTAGGCAAGAATATTTACAGCTGAATTTGCAGAGGATATAATCTTAGCGATTCTATCCTCAATTAATTCTGCAATATTTTCAACATTCTCTTTTTCCTCAATTAGCTCTAGCTGGTATTCTTTTAAGGTTAGATAAAGGCCTGTGCCAAAGGATAAAAGAAAAACGACTAGACCTGTGATCACAGGAGATTTGAAGAAAAGACGCCTAATCCATTTCATCATTCGCTAGGCTTTTGAATCGTGAAATAGAATGTTGAACCTTTAGATGGGGTAGAATTCACCCAGATTTTACCTCCATGCATGTCGACAATTTTTTTACTAATCGCTAGCCCTATCCCAGTTCCTGAATAGCTTTCTTGTACATGCAGTCTTTGGAAAATAATAAAGATTTTTTCTACATAGTCTTTTTCTATGCCTATTCCATTGTCTTTGAAAGCAAACTCCCATTCGGTTTTTTTCTCTTTTGCAGAGATCCAAATTTCAGGTTTTTGTCCTTCAGGTTGGTATTTGATTGCGTTTGAAATCAGGTTTTGGAAAAGCTGAACCAAGGTGCTTTTATGTCCAAAAACCTTCGGTAATTGGGAGATATGGAAGATAGGATCCTTTTTCTGTATAGTTTTTTTAAGGAAAAGCTTAGAAATGTTCAGGATTTCTGATGATTCAATCCATATTTTGGATTCTTGAAAATTATCCAGTTTGGAAAATTCGAGGAGATCCAAGATGATTTGTCTCATTCTCTTTGCACCTTCCACAGCAAAGTGAATATATTTCTTTCCCTTTTCGTCTAGGACTGTATCATATCTTTTTTCGATCAATCCCAAAAAGCTGGAGATCATTCTTAAAGGCTCTTGTAAATCATGAGATGCCACATATGCAAACTGTTCCAATTCTTGATTGGAAAGTTCCAGCTCTTTATTGGCCTTCTCTAACGTTTCATTTAATTGTTTGAGGGAGTTTTCGTAATCCTTTTGCGCACTAATATCCTGCACAGCACCAACTAATCTGGTTGGCTTACCTTCTTGATCTCTTATGACAGTCCCAGAGTCTAAGACGTAGGCATATTCAGTTTTATTTTTTTGAAATCTATATTCAATTTGAAAGTCATTTTGATTAGGATTCTCAAATACTGATTGGAGATGAGCCAATACTTTCTCTCGATCTTCAGGGTGGATGCGCTTTTCCCATTCTTCGGTATCATTTTTCTTTTTGCTGAGATCTATTCCAAATAATTTGGAAAAACCCTCGCCCCAGAAATGATTCCCATTTTTCACATCCCAATCCCAAATAGCATCATTGGTAGCCTCAGAAACCATTTTGAATCGCTCGTTCATTAATTCGAGCTCCTGTTCTCTTTGTTTCTTTTCCGTAATGTCTCTTTGGATGCCTACCCAGTGGGTGTACCATCCGGATTCATCGGCGACAGGGACAACCACTATATTCACCCAAAATGGAGTGCCGTCTTTCTTATAATTAATTACTTCGACGGAAGTACTCTTCCATTCTCTAAGCTCCTTTCCGAATCTTTTCATTTTCTCCAGATCAGTATCATTCCCTTGGAGAATTTTAGGTGTTTTTCCTAAGATTTCATCTTGGGAATACCCCGTCATATTTACAAATGATTGATTTGCGTATATAATTTTGTACCCTTCTTCATCTGGGTCAGCATTGGTGATAAGAATTGCATCTGTGGTATTTGTTACCACTGACTCCAATAATTTCAGATGATTTTCACGTTCTTTTTCTTTAGTGATATCTTGTAAGGCACCCACCATTCTAACCGGATCTCCCTTGGAGTTTCTGATGATGATGGTTTTTTCATCAACATAAGCATAGGATCCATCAAACCTTTTAAATCTATATTCACCAGACCAGAACTTTTGCTTAGGATTTTTTCTAGCCTCTAGGATACTATGCCAAATGTCTTTATAATCATCTGGGTGTATACTTTCCAACCATGCGCTTTCATCCACTTGATTTTTTGATTCAGGATATCCAAATAAGCGATGATACCCTCTACCCCAGAAAATGGTGCTTTTTTCTAGGTCCCAATCCCAGATAGCATCAGAAACGGCTTCAGATACTAACTTAAATCTATCATTACTTATTTTTAAAGCTTCCTCAGCCCAATATCTTTCTGTGTCATCTGCGACCGTAGAGATCATCAAATTCAAATCAGGAACCGGGATGTTTTTTGCATTGACTATTTTCTCTTTTCCATCTTTGGTGGTTACGACAATCCCTCTCCATGTCATTCTTTCAGGATCTCCACTTAAAATATCATCCATAATCCTTTTTTGAATCCACTCTCTATATTCAGGATTGGGATAAACTTTTTGGAAAAAGGATTCTACACTGACAATCTCTTCTTTTGGCCATCCATATACTTCTTCAAAAGCCTTGTTCATATAAGTGGCCTCACCATCGCTAATCTTATTGACGGCAATACCCAAAGGGATATTATTAAGGGTTGATTCGATGAAAAAATTTCTATCTCTTAGTTGGATTTCAGTTTCTTTTTCCTTGGTGATTTCCTGAGCAGTTCCTCTAAATACCTGTTCTCCATTTTTATCATCTTCGACAAGTTCTCCTAATTCGTGGATGTATTTCACCTTGCCTTTTTGGGAAATAATTCTATAGACTACGTCTAGATTCTTCTCTTTTGTAATTGCTCTATTTCTATGGTAAAGGAAATTCTTCTTGTCCTCGGGATGAATGCTTTCAAAGAAAAAATCAAAATTGAGATCGCTGTCAGATTTTTTTACTTCCCAGATTCTATACATTTCATCTGACCAAAAAATCTGGTTGGTAATCAAATTACTTTCCCAATATCCTATTTTGGACATTTCCTGTCCTTTTAATAGGCGCTTGTTTAGCTGCTTGATTTTTTCAGCTGCATTTCGTTTTTCAGTAATATTTCTTGAAAAGCAGGCTAATCCAACCACTTCACCCTTGATTTTGATGGGATTGATTTTGGTTTCGTAGATGCAAGGAGTCTCCGAATTTTGGGTTTTTACGACATCCTCAACTTTTATTTTTTTTCCAGAAAATGCTTTTTCATAGTGGTTTTTCCAGATTTCAATGTAATCTGGACCATATTTCTCAATTGAAAGGAGATCGTCTCCTTCCTTGATTTCCCAGTTTATACTCTCTTTGATGATTTGTTTAAAAGCTGTGTTAGCACTGACCAATTTAAAGTCTCTATCTAAACTCCAGATTAAATCGGGGGAGGTATTGAGTATGGTTTGAATTCGAAAATTATCCTGCTTCCTGGATTTTTTAATTTCTTCCAACTCTGTAATATCTCGGGCAATTGCCAAAACATCATCAGTGCCCTTTTTCAGGGAAGCAGACCAATTAAAATGAATCAGCTTTCCTTCTGAATTCAAATAACGGTTTTTGAAATTTCTAATCTTAACCCCATCTCTGATTTGATCACTTGCTTCCCTTGTTTTTTGTAAATCTGCCGGATAAACAAATTCCGTATACTCCCTCCCAATAATATCTTCTTTGGGATAACCCAAGGTTTCAACGACACTATTGGAGATCTTTGATATCACTCCATCCTTGTCGAAAATAAAAATCAAATCAATCGAATTCTCTAGGATGCTATCTAATTCGTCTGTGGTTTGAGTTAATTGATTTTCATTGGCCCTCAAATCGGTGAGATCCTTGAATGTACCAATCAAGTAAAGAGGCTTACCATGTTCGTCAAAACTAACCCTACCTTCGGATTCAATGTGTTTGATATCCCCATTTGGTAGGGTAATCCGCTTTTCTAGCTTGTAGGGATTTCCCGTGGTAATTGAATTTTCAAAAGCTTTTTTTGCTTCTTCTCGGTCCTCAGGATGAATAATGGACCATCTAAGTTCTGTGCTGGGAATTGTATTTTTCGGATTGAGTCCGCAAATCTTGAAAAATTCCTCAGACCAATCATTTTCTCCGGTTTGGATATTTAATTTCCAAATCCCTAGCCCGTTGATATTTTCAATAGCATCTACAAACTTTGTGTTTTTTGGATCAGATTTCTCAGAAGAAGTTTTCTGAGAGCCAGATTGGGTGGGGTGATTTTTTTTTGCAGGGCTCATCAAGGGTAATGTTGATGCTTATAATTTACGCTTTATATTTAATTTTTGAAAGAACGGGATTAGGCATATCATACCTTTACAACCTTCCCGGTTTTGACGGATTCATCACAAGCAAATGCTATTTTCAGACTGTTTAAAGCATCCTGCAAGTGGTCACTCAAATCTAAATCTTTTTGGATAGCTTTTAAGAAATAGCTTTGTTCTCGATTGCATAATTCTTGGTGATTGGGTTCATCCTTCATATCTATCCATTGGTCAGCCTTTGTAAATTCATTTTTATCATTAATGGCAGCATGATGAACTCTGATAGATTCTGTTTTGGTATGAGAATCCACATCGTCTGACTTTCCAGATGCTCCAGCATCTTTGGCTACAATCGACACCGCTCCTTTTGGTCCGAATACATCTTTTATAAAAAAGGCTGTTTCCGAAATCATAGGTCCCCAGCCTGCTTCATACCATCCCACTGATCCATCCTCAAAGCGTATTTGCAGTTGCCCATAATTGTAATTATCTGTGGCTATATCATCTGTAAGTCGAGCTCCTATAGCTGTGACTGATAATGGTTTTGACCGGGTCATTTGGCACATCACATCTATATAATGTACGCCGCAGTCGACAATCGGACTCAAGCTTTTCATCAAATTCCTATGTACATCCCACATGTATCCATGACTTTGTTGATTCAAGTTCATTCTCATTACAAGTGGTTTTCCTAATTTCTGGGATTCTTCAATAAATCTGATCCAAGATGGATGATGACGGAGAATGTAGCCAACCACTACTTTTTTGCCTGTTTCATTTGCTTTTTGGATAATCCTTTCGCAACCGGTGACAGTATCGGCCAGTGGTTTTTCTATAAAAATATGACAGCCTGCTTCTAAAGCTTTTATGGCAAATTCCTCGTGAGTATCAGGATAAGTAGAAATACAAACAGCATCTGGCTTGCTTTGGGCTAATGCATCCTCATATTTATCAAACAGCGGATAATTGGACTTGAGTTTTTCATTGAGGCGATTTTTACTTTCTCCTCGTGCCACCAGTCCGCAAATTTCAAATTCAGACATTTTATGGTAGGCTGCTGCATGAGAGGCTCCCATGTTGCCACAACCGACAATCAGGATTTTAATTGGGTTCATGTTAATTGTTGTTTTTCAGTTGAGCTAGATCCTCCAAGTTAAGATAAAGCACAGAGACTTTCATGGTAATCGGTATGAGCGGTTGGTCATCAGAATCCCGCTCCACATGTACGATTTGGTCTACTACATCCATTCCCTTGATTACCTTTCCGAAAACAGTATAGTCCCCATCCAATCGATGTAGCCCCTGCGTATTTTGTACTATATAGAATTGACATCTGGCAGAGAGTTTGTCCGGGTTATTATCTCTTCCCGCTCCAACAGCTCCATATTGATGAGTAAGGTCCGGATGAAATTCAGGTTCGAGTAAAAAATCAGGATCATTAAAGCCTTCCGGAGTATCGGGACAACCTCCCTGTGCTACGAAATTTGGAATTACCCTGTTGAAAGTCAGTGAATCCCAATAGCCAGCTTCCGCCAGTTCAATAAAGCTGCTCTGATGCCTTGGTGTTTTATAGTCAAGCTCAATATATACCTCTCCTAAATTGGTTTGAATATAACCGATAGGGATGGTGTCTAATCTTTGGGCAAACAGATTAGCTTGAATAATAAAAAGGGCTACAAAGCTCATTATCAATAAATTCCCCATAGATAAAATTAGTTGAATTTGAATTATATCATCGGATTTTTGCTGTTGAAGAAAAGGAATCTGTTTCTTTTCAAATCCAGAGATTATTTGATGATTTTAATTTGGAAACCTACCCAATATACCACTTATTTTACAGCATGAATCACCCTAAAATTAGTACCGAATCACTCATTCCTGAGAATGAAATGGAAAGGTTGATGGCCTTAAGTGAACTGGACCTAGATTTTATGGATCTGGAAAACTCGCTATCTGATCTGACCAAGCTTGCAGCTAAAATAGCAGGAACTAAAGTTTCTTTAGTTAATTTGATAGATCACTTCACTCAATGGAGTGTATCTTCTTTTGGTATGGATGTAAGTCAAATGCCTAGAGAGGAATCTATTTGTCAATACACAATTTTGGACCCTAAGAAGTCGGAATTTGAGGTGAAAGATTTGTCTGCAGATGAAAGGTTTAATGATAGACCTTTTGTGATTGGACATCCAAACTTGAGGTATTATTACGGGATTCCTTTGAAGGTCAATGATGAGATAAGTTTAGGAGCTTTGTGCGTCCTAGACACTGACTACAAGCAACTCAGTCCTGAAAAAAAAGAGATGCTTTCTATCATTGCCAAAGAAGTTGTCAATCGCCTTAAAATTTATAAGGCTGTAGAAGGCCTTCAGAAAAAGGTACACGAAACTCAGCAAGTTAAGAATAGAGTTGCTCATGATATCCGGGGACCTTTAGGAGGTATCATTGGCTTGGCAGAAATCATTCAATCCCAAGGAAACCAAAATAAACTGGAGGAGGTGTTGGAGTTTATCAATCTGATCCAGAAAAGTGGTAAATCCTTGCTGGAGTTGGCGGATGAGATTTTATCCCAAGATTATGGACTAAGAAAAGATAAAGAGCTTAGGAAGCCGACCGATGCAGAGTTTACTTTGAATTCCCTGAAGGCAAAGATGGTTAATATGTTTGAGCCTCAAGCATTGGTGAAAAATATCGATTTGGAAGTTCAGGTAGAATCGCCAAATGCGGAGGTGCCTTTTCCGAAAAATAAGATTTTACAAATTTTAGGTAATCTTGTTTCCAACTCCATCAAGTTTACTCCGCAAGGTGGGGAAATTAAGGTGCTTTGCGATATGGAGATTATTGGTAATGATAAAATATTGCTATTTGAAGTGAAGGATTCAGGGGCTGGAATGAGTCAGGAAAAGGTAGATGAGATTTTGTGTGGTGAGGGCACTTCTACGAATGGTTCTGCGGGGGAAACCGGCTATGGGTTTGGATTGAAATTAGTGCTACATCTCGTCCAAGGTCTAAAAGGGAAGGTGGAGCTCAATTCTTCGCTTGGCGGAGGAACTCAATTCAAAATCTTACTGCCCGTCACATAAACTTCCGAAGCGCTCAGATTTCACTGAGCGCTTTTTTTTGATTATTCACCGGGTTGGCATACATAGACAGGAAGTTTTTGACCACATCTGGGTCTTTGGTATCTATTTTATTTTTGAATCTATTTTCAAAAGCTGTCTTCTCTTCCTCCGTATACTCATCAGAATACTCTTTTTCACCATATAGCAAATCATGAGCAATAAAATTGCTTGGCCATAACTTAAAGCCATTCCAAATTTGCAAATCGATCAATCGACAAAGTTGATTCAGTTTCTCGCTGAGATTATTTCCTGATTGCGCTATTTCTTTGATTTCCTGATCCAAGACAGCATTCACTTGGATGTGGATTCGCTTTTTAGTCCCGATAATTCCTCTTAAGAGGTTGAGGAAATCTTCATTTTCGCTTTTAATGTATTTTTCATCTCTTGCTTTGGCAAGGAGTTCAGGCATCTTCAATACATCTGTAGGATCGTATTCATAAGAAATAGAAACCGGTACGAGCTTGATTTTTTCAAAATAAGAAAAAGCATCTCCCTCTTTTTCCGCCAGGGTTAGCATTTTCAATACACCCTTTTGAGTAAAGTCATTTCCGTCTTTGGTTCTACCTTCTCTTTGGGCTGTCCAAACGCTTCTATTTTCCTGAAGCAGTGATTTTCTGATATAATCAGATACCAATTGTGAGCTTTCTAGGAGTTCCCTTCCTTTTAAGCTCCTTTGGATTGCAAAGTTTCTGTTTAATCTGGAGAGCGTATGTAAGAATGGTTTTTGAATCAAATTGTCCCCAATTGCAGAGGTGGTCATCACCAAACCATTTTCGTAGAGGCAGGCATTGAGCAGAGAAGTATCCAGGATGATATCCCGGTGATTGGATATAAATAAATAGGCAGTGTTGGGCTCCAAAAGCTCAAAGCCACCGGTGCTCAGGCCATCTGAACTTTTTTCCAAGACCTTCATCAAACCAGGATAAATGAAGTTGATCTGGAAATCTCTCAATGAATGGGTATGCTTCATTAATTCCTTCCAGTTTTTCTGATTATCCTCAGGAAAAGTAAATCCCATCATTGCTTCCAGCATTGGGTCATCCAGGATTTTCCTGATAGCTGCATTAGCTTCAGCATCATAGTAAGGCCTTATAGGATCAAATTTGGACATAGTTTTGGGTGAAATATGTTTTGCAAAAAGCAAAAAATAGTCGAGAATTCTAAGGTGTTTTTACCATTTCGGGATCTAGTGTTGTCTATCTATTGTCTGATCAGGTATTTATCGAAAAATAGCATATGAACAGGGAGCGCTTCTGTCCAGTACTTCCAAGTGTGAGCACCCGGTCTTTCGATATACTCATGTGGAGTACCGTTTTCGAGTAATAGAGCATGCATTTGTCTGTTGGTATCGATCAGAAAATCATCCACTCCGCAATCAATAATTAGGGCCAAGCCATTTTCCTTCATTTGTTTCACCCATCCTACGGCAGTGTAGGGATTGAAGTTTGGTGCTTCATAGTTTAATTCCTGACCAAGCATTTGTTTTTGCCCTTCAGCTCTTAAATTCCTGAAATCATCCTGTACTTTCCACATCCTTGTATCAATATTCATTACCCCACTCATACTCCCTGCCGCTACAAATAATTCAGGATATTTGGCAGAAAGCAATATCGCACCATGTCCTCCCATGGAAAGTCCAGTTACAGCTCTCGACTCTTTTTTTGCCAAGGTCTTGTAATTAGAATCTATGAAAGGGATCAATTCTTTAATAAGGTATGTTTCATATTTCACTGAATCCATTTTGGGACTATCATAATAATAGCTGGCTGGTCCCACACCTGGAGTTACTATGATTACCTGGTATTGATCTGCCATTTTACTAACGAGGTTTTCCTCGGTTACTTTTTCATGCCAGTCCGAAAAGGCTCCACTTCCGCCATGGAGAAGATAAAGCACAGGGAATCTGCTCTCAGAATTTGAGTAATTTTTAGGAAGTGTAATCGCAGCCTTCAATGTTTTTTTCATGGAAGGGCTATAAACCTCGAATGTTTCTACTTGTGCCTGCGAAAAAGCAAGAATCGGAAGAAGAAAGAAAATGAGTAGAAGTTTTTTCATGCTGTAGGTCTAATTTTTATTGAAAATACGCATAAGTAGAGTTTATCAGAAGGTATATTTTGTCGAAGGACAAAATTCTATTCGGCTGGAATTTGTATATTCCTATATTAAATATTATGGATATCCGCTTTCTTACCAGTAACAACAAAATACGGCTTATTGTCTGCTAAAAGGATCAGAATCCGGAAGCTTCGCCTGCCAGTATTCTAAGGTTTAAGCAAGAAGATTTTCAGTTTTTTTTCATGCGGCATATTTTAATATGTCTACATAGCTGGAATTTCGGTTGACAACAGCAAAAGCCCTTGCAATAAGTT
>NZ_DFMT01000011.1:0-18984 GCF_002376385.1 Algoriphagus sp. UBA3586
AATCGCTGCATAACTAGTCCAACCTTCAAGCGGAAAGAGCAAATCAAAAGCAGAACAGCAGAAAATCTTAAGATTGGTTTTAAAATTTACTTGTCTTCAAATTTGCCTTCTCTCCTCCAACCATAAGGGTTAGTATCCGCAGTGGTAATTTGGGATTCTACTTTTCCTGTTTGTGGGTCTTCTGTAAAAAACATGGCAGAAGATTCCCATCTCAAAAGGTTTACCTCTGCTTTCAGTTTTTCTTCGTCCCCGTCAAAAAGCTTTTCCAGCAAGTCTTCCCTGCCTGCACATTGAATTTGCTTAGTCTTCCCGTTTTTATAATGAATCTGATATTCTCTCATAACCTCTTTTCTTAAAAAACTGCTCCTATCTTGTTTTGTTATGAAATAGGCAGAATCCGAGCATTGGGCAGGCTTTTAATTTTGGAAGACGCCGAGCTTTTTATATGCCTTTTGGATTATAGTCTGCATTTCTAGAAAGGAACCAAATGGATAATTTCTATAGACTAAAATTTAAATAATCAATTATGATTTATTAAATTAGTTTATCGGTTTTAGTCTAATAGGTTTATGGTCAGATTTTTAGTTGGACTTTTTATTTTTATCCTGTCGATATTTCAGGCAGAGACTCTGAAAGCTGCTAATCAAAGAGAGGGCTTCGAGAAGGATTTTCAAATTGTAAATCATCCTGAAGAATTTATTCCAGGATGGAGTGGAAACGAGTTGAGGGCAAGTTCATCCCGTATTTTTCAATCTAGCCAAGGCAGAAATGCTTCCAAGGCTTTGGCAGTTCAGCCAATCTCCACCTTTGATGGAAAAGTTTTTATCCGACTGAATCCAAATATGTATGAAAACCCGAAGATTCAATTTTGGGCAAGAGCAGTCAGAAATGGTTCTGGCACTCGTCCGGCGGTGGTTTTCTATTCATTCGAAAAAAGTCTGGAAAATGATCCTTCAAATTGGTTTCGATTAGGGTCAGAAAATGAATTTGCCAATGAAGATCAAGAATTCAGAAAATTTGAAATTCTACTTCCAGAAGAGTTGAGTGCCGAGCCCGAAATCTTTTTAAAACTGGAAATTCGATTTGGATCCGGGACTGGATCCTGTGCCCGTTTTTTGATGGATGATTTTGAATTCGGAGATATAGAAGAGGATTTGGAGGCACCTAAAATATTACGGGTAAGAGGGTATGATAATAAAACTATAGAACTCAGCTTTTCTGAAAAACTGGATCCTGTTTTTTCGCAAATTCAATTGAATTATCTAATGGGTGAGAAGGAACCAGAGTCAGCTATTCTTAGGCAAGATTCTTTGGTGTATTTAAGCTTCGAGGATGCTTTGGATCATAAGGGCTTATTTGATCTGAGAGTTCGGCAAATAGCTGATTTAGAAGGTAATTTTTTAGAAGATACGCTGGTCAATTTTACCTTCTTCGATCCTACCAATATTCCTTACAAGACTTTGGTCATCAACGAGCTGATGCCTGCGCCAAGAGATGGTAATGACCTTCCGAATGTAGAATATATAGAATTGCTCCACATCGGTGATTATCCTGTCAGAGTAGAAGGGGTTCAGATTTCTAATTCAAGGAATACCACTACACTGGGTAATTTTTGGTTAGAGCCAGATTCCTACACTATTCTTGCTCCAACCAACCAAGCCAATCAATTTTTGCCTTTTGGTTCGGTAATTCCAGTTTCTTCTTGGCCAACATTGCTCAACTCTGGTGATCGAGTTCAATTAAGTGACAGAAACGGAAAAGAAATTGACCAAGTTAGCTATACAACAGCTTCTTGGAAAGGCACTGAATTCAGTGGGGGAGGGTATAGTCTAGAGGTTGTAAATCCATTTTTGCGATGCGATCAAAGTTCTTTTCTTCTTTCCTCTAGATCATCCTTTCGGGGGACTCCTGGACAAGAAAATTCGGTTTTTGATTTAAGCCCAGATCTAGTTAAACCAGAGTTACTTGCATTTGAGTTTTTGAATGAACAGACCTTGGTTTTGACTTTCTCGGAACCCCTGCAAACCCTCTATTTTCCTAACTTTTTGAGTTTTCAAGAAATCATTGAAATAGACTCGGTTGGAATTAATAGCGATGAAGTGACATTGTTTTTTCAAAATCCATTTCCGGAAAATAATCCCGTCACTTTAAAAATTCATGGATTTCAAGATTGTAGTGGGAATGAATTGGAAGAAATTGAAATCATAATTATTCGTCCTTCAGAAGCTCAAATCGGAGATGTGATGATCAATGAAGTGCTATTCAACTCCCGGACAGGAAGTCCCAAATTTGTTGAGTTGATAAATGCTACAAATCGCTATTTGGAACTGAGAGATTGGAAGTTGGCCAATTTGGATGCTCAGGGAAAAGTAAATCAAGTAAGGGCAATCAGCGATAGGAGTCTGGTGATTCCGCCAAAGGCACAGCTAGCCATAAGTACAGATACGGTTCAGCTTAAGTTTGACTATCCTTTGTCCTCCATGGGCTTATTTCATCAAATAAATACTTTGCCTAGTTACCCGATCGCCGGTGGAACAGTAGTGTTGCTTGCTCCATCAGATGAGCTTGCAGAGAGCTTCCGGTACAGTGAGCGTTTACATCACCCCTTGCTTAGGGATACGAAGGGAGTTTCATTGGAAAGAATATCCTTGCAAACTCCTGCTTCAGTCATGGCTAATTGGCATTCTGCCTCCGGAACGATGGGCTATGCGACTCCAGGGATAAAGAACTCTCAATTAATAGAAGAGGAATTTTTGGGAAATATAATTCAAATTGATCCGGAAGTATTTGACCCGGAAGGAAGCAATGGAAACACCTTTACTTCCATCAGATATGAATTAAATGAGCCAGGCTGGGTGGGAACTTTTAGAATATATGATATGGCTGGTCGGATTGTTGCGATTTTGGCTCAGAATGAAATTTTGGGTACTTCTGGCCTGTATTCATGGACTGGTACCAATTCAAATGGAGGGCGAGTTCGGACTGGATATTATATCCTTGTAGCTGATTTATTTGATTTAAATGGGAATGTCCGGCAAATCAAAAAGACTATCATAATTGCTGAAAGACTCTAATTTTTTGTAAATGGTTTCTAAAAATGTTTAAAAATCAGTAATTTAGTTCTAATCATCCCCTCAAGCCCATGGAACCTGGAATCATCAATCAGGCCATACAAAAGCTTTGTATTGCCGAAGGAAAAGAAGTAAATGAGGTAATTCAATACCTCAAATTGAAGTATCGGATAGATATTGATCCATTAGTGCTTCAAAAACGAATCGATAAATTAATGAATAAAGGAAAAGCCGTTGCATAACGGCTTTTTTTATGGTCTCCTGATTTTTCGGGTCGTTTCATTATTTTTTCTATCCCATTATCCTAAAACTGTTTCGATAAAGTTGACTGATTCCAAATTGTATTTTTTGATGACCGGTTTCCTTTTATTTTTTGTAAATCCAAGTGCTCCATGTATTTTAGGGAACTTTTAAAGTTAATTATCGTCCCAGTACTATTACTTAATTTGAATACTATGAGTCAGGAAGAAAAAACAGCTTATTCTCAGGAAGAGCTGAAGGAGTTTGAAGAAATCATTCTTCAAAAGTTGGCAGTGGCTAAGGAAGAGCTTTCTTCTTTAAAAGAAAGCCTCAGTAAGAAAAATGACAGTGGAACCGATAACACAGCTTCGACATCCAAACTGTTAGAAGATGGTGCGGATACCTTGGAAAGAGAGAGCTTGAGCCAATTGGCAGCCCGTCAGCAGAAATTTATTATAAACTTGGAGAATGCCCTGATTAGAATCAAGAATGGTACTTATGGTGTATGCGTTGATACAGGCAAGCTAATTGCTAAAGAAAGGTTAAAGGCTGTGCCACACACTATGCATTCTATAGAAGCTAAACTGGCTAAAAAATAAGTCTTTGGATTTCCTTCATCGGCATATTGAGGCATTGATATTTTGCAGTCCTTCTCCTTTGGGGAAGGACGAAATTCATAAGTGCCTGAGTGAAATGTTTGAGGCAGATGTGCCTTTGGAGCATATTGATCAGGCATTGGCCGAACTCCAGGAAAAGTATAAGCAAGAGGACTTTTCTTTTGCTTTGGAAAAGCTTGGGGGTGGTTATCAGTTTTTAACCAAACCAGCTTACCAGACCTCCATTGCTATTTTACTGAAGCAGCAAAGTCAAAAAAGACTGTCCACGGCTCAAATGGAAACCCTTTCCATTATTGCTTACAAGCAACCAGTGACAAAGGGAGAAATTGAGCAGATTCGTGGTGTGAATTGCGATTATTCTGTTCAAAAACTTTTAGAAAAGGAGCTAGTAGAAATAAAGGGCAAATCTGATCAAATCGGACGCCCCTTGATCTATGGCACTTCGCCAAAGTTTATGGAATATTTTGGCATCAATTCCATTCAGGAACTACCACAACCCAAGGATTTTTCCCAGCCTGATAATCAAATAGGAGAAGAGAGGGAGTAGGGAAGGCTGAAATTTGAAGTGAGAAGGCTGAAAAGGGGCAGTAGGCGGTTTTCAGTAGGCAGTCTTCAGTTGGCAGTGAGCAGAAGCAGTCTTAAAAGGCTGAATTGTAAAGTGAGAAATCTGAAAAGTGGGCAGTTTTCAGTTGGCAGTAAGCAGAAGCAGTATTGAAAGTCTGAATTATAAAGTGAGAAATCTGGAAAGTAGGCAGTTTTCAGTAAGTATAGCATCACTGCGAACCCTTTTGGAAAGCTGAATTCAGAAATCTTAAAATAGATATGGAGTAGTAGGCAGTCAATTTTAGCTTTGGTCCATTAAGCTTCTACTGGACAAAACCTTTTAAGTGTCTTTTAGAATTTTTTTACAAAACCACATAGCCACAATAGTTTAGAGAGTAAGGATTCAATTTGATATAAGATCGGTAAGAAAGCCCAATAACAAATAAATAAGTAACTACATAGGTTTTAGAAGCTGCTTCGCTCCGCAAGCTGCACTCGCAGAGACGGCTCTATTCGTATCGCCGCTGCGCCTCCGCGAGAATTATAGTAAAACCAGGAAGGAAGCATAGAAAACATAACTTCTAAAAATTCTTTGCCCCTTCTGTCTTTTGTTGGAAACTATAAGAATTAACTATCAAATGGCTTCTCTGAAACTCTAGTTTACTCATATCTTAAGTTTCTACAAACAAAACGCCTCTCCGAGGCTTTCAGTGGCAAAGACCATTTAGAGCACCATAGGTGCGATCTTATTGTAGAGAGTAAAGTCATAAACTCTCCAGAGGACCAGCGGTGCGATTTGAATTTTGCTAGGATGGAGAGTCAAATAACCAATAACCATTAACTAAGTAACTATATAGGTTTTTGAGACTGCTTCGCTCCGCAAGCTGCGCTCGCAGTGACGGCTCAATACGTTGAGTCGATGCGCCTCCGCGAGAATTATAGTAAAACCAGGAAGGAAGCATAGAAAACATAACTTCTAAAAATTCTTTGCCCCTTCTGTCTTTTGTTGGAAACTATTAGAATTAACTATCAAATCGCTTCTCTGAAGCTCTAGATTACTCATATCTCAAGTTTCTACTAACAAAACGCCTCTCCGAGGCTTTCAGTGAGGGAGCCCTTTTAGAGCACCATAGGTGCGATCTGATTGTAGAAAATAAAGTCATTAACTCTCCAGAGCACCAGCGGTGCGATTTGAATTTTGCTAGGATGGAGAGTCTAATAACCATTAACTAAGTAACTATATAGGCTTTGAAACAAGCCTTCCCCTCTTTGCAACTTTGCGGGAGAAAAAAACTGCTAAGCCTCCGCGAGAAATTTTAAGATTCTTATATCGAACCTTACTCAATCACCTTTACTTTCGCCAAGTGCGTGATTAAATATTTTTTTCCGGTTTTAATCTCTTCACATAATACCCGGGTTCTTCGGGTTTCTCCTTTTTTGAAAACTCTTCCTTCCAATTCAAATGTAATCCCCAATTGAAGATCTGAAAGAAAAGAGTTTGTTTCCAGATCCTTTTGTAAGTCGTATTTGCTCATTTCTTTCATCAAGAACAAGTCTTGAGCAGAACTAGCCTTGGGAGCTCGCATGTGCCTTTGAAGAGGGATTAGCAGGTCCCTTGGAAATACATGCACTGAAAGTAAGGGGCTAATGAGTTTTTGAAAGGTTTGCTTCCACTCATGCCCATGCGGTGCGATTTCTATTCCAAAGTTTAAGAAGGTGTGAAGATGGGCTACTTCGTGAATAAAGGTGAGTAAGAACTGGTATGGGTTTAAGTCCCCGTTTATGGTAATGGTTTGAATACCTCTATCCCTTCTGTATCGGAAATCTCCTAATTTGGATTTTCGTGATTTCGAAACAGTAAAATTAAATGGCTTCTCTTCCCATAAACGCAGGCAGTAAGGGAGGCTGTTGGCAGGAATATGCTTGCTCAGGATTTGTCGGAGTTTTTCCGATGAATTCATTTCGAAAAGTAGCAAAAAAAAGAGTCCCGGTGAGGGGACTCTCGAATTTTTCGGAAGAAAGAAATTACTTAACTTCTTCTACTGTCTCTTCAACTACTACCTCCACAGAGTCAGTAGTTTCTTCAACTGCTTCAACAGTTTCTTCAGTAGTTTCTTCAACAGTTTCAACTACTTCAGTAGCTTCTTCAGAAACTTCTTTGTTGCCGCAAGATGCAGTTGCCATCAAGCCAGCGATTGCGAAAATTGCAAATACTTTTTTCATTTTTTGTGGTTTTCTTAATTCGATACAAATGTAGATTAAGTTTTTTCAATAATGCAAGAACCGCTCAAATATTTTTTATTTGTTTTTATAAATAATTTTTACCGGAACTCCCTCAAAATCAAAGTTCTCTCGCAACCTGTTCTCCAAATACCTCGTATAAGGGTTTTTGATGTATTGGGGGAGGTTACAGAAGAATGCAAAAACCGGATTTTTTGTAGGCAATTGAGTCACATATTTTATTTTTATGTACTTGCCTTTCCATGCCGGTGGCGGATAATGTTCAATTTCTGGAAGCAAAACATCGTTCAATTTGGAAGTTGGAATTCTACGGTTTTTGTTTTCGTAGACTTTAACAGCCAATTCTATCGCCTGAAAAATCCTTTGTTTCTCAGTAACTGAAGTGAAAATTATCGGGATCCACTTGTGTTCACCCAATCTTTCCATCATATCATCCTTGATCTTATTCATGGTCTTGTGGTCTTTTTCTAAAAGATCCCACTTATTGACCATGATCATGATGCCTTTGTTGTTTTTGATTGCTAAGGAGATCAAGTTAATATCCTGTGATTCTAGGCCTCTGGTAGCATCTATCATTACGATGACTACATCAGATTCTTCCAAAGTTCGCAAAGAGCGCATCACGGAGTAAAACTCCACATCCTCTTTTACTTTCGCTTTTTTACGGATACCTGCGGTGTCAGTAATGATAAAATCCTGACCAAATAATTTATAGCGCGTGTGGATAGCGTCTCGGGTTGTTCCGGCTTCGTTGGTTACGATGGATCTTTCCTTGCCTAAAAGGGCATTAAGGAAGCTGGATTTTCCCACATTGGGTCTTCCCAAAATAGAAATCTTTGGAATGCCTGCATCTGGATCCTCTTCTCCTTCATCCTCGAATTGCTCCACCACAAGGTCTAATAATTCTCCTGTTCCACTTCCGCTTACAGCGGCTATTGGGAAAATCTCGAAATCACTTAGCCCCAAAGCGTAAAACTCATTCGCCATTAAGGATTTTTCAAGATTATCTGCTTTGTTGGCTACAATGAAAATTGGCTTTTTGCTGGACCTCAGTTCATCGGCAAATTCCTTATCCAAATCAGTAAGACCATCATGGCAGTCAACAACAAAAAGAATGACGTCAGATTCTTCAACTGCCAGTTTTACCTGCTTGCGGATTTCTGCCTCGTAGATATCATCCGAACCAGTTACATATCCGCCAGTGTCTATGACAGAAAAGAATTTTCCGGACCATTGTGCATGGCCATAATGGCGATCTCGGGTCACCCCGCTCATGTTGTCTTCTATCGCTTTTCTTTCCTCTACCAGGCGGTTAAAAAGTGTGGATTTACCAACGTTTGGTCTTCCTACTATTGCTACTATGTTTGCCATATCAAGATGGGTCGTACCCAAATTTTTTCAGTTTTAATTTATTTTTTCTCCAGTCCTGCTCCACCTTCACAAAGGTTTCCAAATAGACTTTCTTTCCGAAAAATGCTTCCAATTCTTGGCGGGCTTCGATTCCAACCTTTTTGAGCATTTTTCCCTTATCTCCAATGATGATCCCTTTTTGGCTGTCCCGCTCCACATAGATATTTGCGCGCATGCGGATGATGGTTTCATCTTCTTTGAAATCCTCTATGCTGACTTCTGTACTATAGGGAACTTCCTTTTTATAATTGGTAAAGATCTTTTCACGAATAATCTCGGAGGCAAAGAACCGTTCAGGACGGTCTGAAAGTTCCTCTTTATCATAATATGCCGGATGTTCTGGAAGTCTGTCCAGGATTTCCTGCATAATTTTTTCAGTATTGAATTTTTCCTGAGCAGATATTGGGATTACCAATTCAGCCTTGATGAGTGAAGTCCAGTAGTTGGTTACTTCATCCAACTGTCCGGGTTTTGCGAGGTCAATTTTATTGATGACCAAAAGGACTGGAACTCCGGAATTATTGATTTTTTCGATGACATGCTCAATATCGGCGGCTGTTTCGAACAAATCTGTCACAAAAAGAATTATATCCGCATCTTCCAGAGAAATGTTGACAAAATTCATCATGTTTTTCTGGAGCTCGTACTGAGGTTTGAGCATACCTGGAGTATCAGAGAATACGATCTGATAGTCAGGAGCGTTGGTCAGTCCGACTATTCTATGTCTGGTAGTTTGAGCTTTGGAAGTAATGATGGAGACTCTTTCCCCCACCAGAATATTCATGAGGGTAGATTTGCCCACATTGGGTTTCCCGATGATATTGACGAATCCAGCCTGATGAGATTTTTGCGACATTTCACTAAATTTTTTACAAAGGTACTTGATTTTTAGACAATACTGAGGATTTCGGCCTTTCTACAAAATAAAATTTGGTAATTGCTTTTTGATTTTCAAATTGGAAGGAAAGGGTGTAAAGGCTTTGTTTAAGAGCACCTTAATGATGTTTTAAGAATTAGATTTAGGGTACTTCATCCAAAAAGATGCTGTTTGATCCAATATTTTTTCGCTTCAAGGTTTTGCATTTGAAAATTAAACGCATACTTTTGTATCACCATTTGCCACAAGGGCAATTCAAACACAGAAATAATAGCTATAAAAGCTTAAAAACATATCGCGGGATGGAGCAGTTTCCCGATATGGATCGGGACAGGGTTCGCTCGTCGGGCTCATATCCGCCACGGCGGACACAGGTTCAAGTCCTTAAGTTGAAATAGTTTATGAAAATATATCGCGGGATGGAGCAGTTTTCCGATATGGATCGGGACAGGGTTCGCTCGTCGGGCTCATATCCGCCACGGCGGACACAGGTTCAAGTCCTTAAGTTAAAATAGTTTATGAAAATATATCGCGGGATGGAGCAGTTGGTAGCTCGTCGGGCTCATAACCCGAAGGTCACAGGTTCGAGTCCTGTTCCCGCTACTTCTCAACTCCGAACAATGTCAAAATTGTTCGGAGTTTTTTGTTTTTCAAGCATTTAGAACTATTTCGAATCTATTTGATTCTGATAAATTCTAATGATTTTGTCCCCCTTTTTGTCCCCCAATTTGTCCCCCTTCTTGTCCGCCTTGATTTTTTTTGGTATTTTGAACCATGATAGATTTCAAAATTTCAGCGGTTTTGAATCCGAAAAGTAAAAAGTCACCAAATGGGGAAGCGATTTATTTGTGCATTAATCGAAAAGGAAGACACTACATTAATCTCAACCTTGAAAAGATTCCAAAAAATGCTTGGTCGGGAAAACCATTAAAATGGGTCAACAGCCAATACCTGTACGCGGATTTTCATAATCGTGTAATTGCAAGGGAAATTCATCATCTCAAAGAAATCATCCAGGATTATTATAAGCGGAGTGAGGTTCTTACTTCTGATAAACTGAAGAACATATATCTGGTAAAACACCAAGGCAAAAGAATAAAAGGTGTCAATGGGACAGTTGCTCCTGGGGCAAGTGATAAAATTGCTGCCTATATCGATTATTCACTCAATTTTGGAGCTTCCTCAAAAAAGGCAGAAGGAACGAGAAAAGTATACGTGACCTTAAAGAATTTGGTCGATAGCTATAAAAGCCAAGCTGTGATGGCCGATTTAGATGAGGCTTTTGTTTTGGGGTTTATTGATTTCTTGCGGAGTGATTCAACAGATATTAATTCCGACACCACGGTTGCCAAATATGTGGATCGTCTGAAGGTAATCTATCGGGAGTATTGTGACCAGTATGGGATTCTTTTTAAGAAACGAATTTTTGAAAGACTGGATGTCGAGTCAACCAAACGACCTGATAAAATCATTTACGTTAATGATAAGCAGTATGAACTGCTGTCTGAAATGAAATTTTCTCCTGAGGAGCGTAGGCTTGAAATCACAAGGGATCTTTTTCTTTTGCTGTGCAACACAGCATTGTACTATAATGATTTGATCGCAATCCGATCAGAAAATGGGTTTGATTGGAACTTGCTTAAAGAAAACCCTGAACACATGGTGCTTCAGGGGGAGAGAAAAAAGAACGGGGAAGAATTTTGGATCCCTCTCAATGATACCGCAAAACGTATCGTCAAAAAGTATTTTCAAGAAGGTGGAGATTACCTTTTTCCTGCAGGCGTGGCTATTTCAGAGCAAAAGTTTAATCAGAACCTGAAAGTCCTTGCAGAGAAGATTAAATTCCCTGATGTGCTATCCAATAAGGTAGGAAGAAAGACTTTCGGAACATGGACAGATCGACTGGGGATGGATGATAATGATATTAGAATGATATTTGGGCATTCGCCCGGCTCGGTTCTTAAGAAATATTATACCGAAAGAAGAACCGTGGAAACCTATAAGAGAATCCTTTCCTTCATTCAGCGATAAGTATGCAAAAGAAAACTAAACTGGCAATCAAACATTACCACGGGAAGGAACTTGAGAAGATTGGAAAATCATCTGCTAGCTTTCCTTTATATGTCATGGTAAGGTACAAGAATGCGAAAACCAAATTTGCATCAAGGTTGGGAATACGATTTGTGAATGAAAATGGTGGTGAGTCCTCTATCCTTGGCAAATTCAATAGAGATGTGATCAGTCTAATTGAAGACGAAGTAAAGCACATTGAACTGCTTAGAGACTATTTTGAGGATGTCTTGGCGGTTGAGTTTACGCCATCTATGGTGGTAAATGAGGTCTTCGAGAATACTGCCTTAGAGAAAGTCATTGATTATTTTGATCAAGTTTTTGAGGAAAAGGAATTGATAGAGATTCTTGCAGAAATTGATCAAGACTTGATTGATTTGTTAAATGCTGCCGGTCCTACCCGGTTTTTGTCAGGTTTAAAGCATCTTGATCTAGCACTTTTTCAGCGATGCATGGAAATTGAAGAAGTCAGACGGGTATTCGATTTTTTCAGGATTTATAAATCATTTAATTGGCCGGAGGTAAATAGGCTTCAATTTAGGATGGCGGTAATTGATGAGAATCAGAATATTGCAGGTTTAAAAAAATGGATGGATGATCGCTTTGATTCCGAAATGCTTCATTATTATCGACTCAATCCAATTGATTTGAATCATTGAAAAAAAAGGACACCAGTGACCGATTTTATTATTTTTCTCTATATTTGAGTAAATCAAACTCAAATCATTATGAATCAAGACACTTTTATTCCGTTTTCGGCTGTTAGCCAAAAATGGCTGGAAGAGAAATTCAAGAATCTGGAAGAGAAAATCTCAAGCATTAATCCGGCTAGTAAATCCGTAAAAGATGAATGGTTGTCGCTTCAGGAATTCATGGAGGCAACTGGCGTTAAATCTCATTACTCGATTTCAAAAATGGAATCCGTTTCCGAGTCCAAAGGGCAGGAGTTTCGCTCCATGTACCGAGGTAAAAGGCGATTTATTCACCAGAGAGAGGTGGATAGGTTTTTTCAGGGGGAGTTTGAGAACTAAAAAAGGAAAGGATGACCATCCTTTCCTTTTGTTGAAAATGCGCAATAGCAGTTCCTTGGTTTGCTTTTAACCTCTTCACAATTAAAAACATGATTCCAAGTTGAACATTCTTTTGATCAAAATCAACCTAGGTAAGGCGGTTTATTGAACTTTTACCACTCTGACTCTCCTCCCAGTTAGATCCTGATAACCATCCGGATCATTTCCAAAAGTTTACAAATCATTCAAAGTAGTATTTACCCCAAAATGCTAATCGAAACCTTATTGCCTAAAAAATATGACTTCAATAAATCATTATACAAAATCGAACGATTCCCGTTCCGGTGAATTCCTAATCATCAAATCCGCCAATGAATGGATGGATGAAGCCAAGTCCAAGCCTATTCCCAAAAAGATCTTTGGCCCGTTTTGGTATGAGGAAGAGCTATGCATTCTCTTCGCTGATACCAATCAAGGTAAGTCGTTGCTTGCCGTACAAATTATCGACAGTGTGTCCAAAGGAGTTCCAACCCTGGGATTGGAGATGGAACTGAAAGCATCTAAAGTCATCTACTTTGACCTGGAATTGACAGCCAAGCAATTTGAAATGAGATATGCTCAATACGATAAGGAAAGAGATATCCTTTTTGATCATTTCGAATTCAGTGACCTTTTCCTGAGAGCAGAAATCAATCCATATGGATTTGATGAGGCTTTTGAAGAGTATGAAAGCTTTCTTTTTAAAGAGATAGAGGTTCAAGCCTCCAAGTCCGGCGCTAAAATCCTCGTAATAGATAATCTGTCTTGTGTGATTTCAGATAATGAGAAGGCAAGGAATACCACTCCATTTTTAATAAGGCTCAACAATCTGAAAAAGATTCATGGGTGGTCGATTTTGCTCATTGCCCATACTCCAAAGAGGAACCTGTTTGCACCGATCAATAGAAACGATATCCAAGGCAGCAAGAGCTTTATTAATCTGATTGATTCTTGTTTCGCTGTAGGAGAAAGTCAAAAAGACCCTTCCATTAAATACTTGAAACAAATAAAAGTCAGGTATGGTGCTTTTAAATATCCCTCCGAAAATGTCCTGGTCTGTAAAATCGGCAAAGACTCAAATTTCAGTTCGTTTAGGTTTATCCAGTTTGGAAAAGAGTCCGATCATTTAAAGCAGTTGAATCCAGTCGATAAATCTCAAATGAAGACCAAGGCCTTGGATCTCAAAAATGAGGGCCATACCAATGTGAAGATAGCTCAGGAACTCGGAGTGTCAGAAGGAGCTGTGAGGAAATGGCTCAAGCAACTTGAGTTAGACGAGTAAGCTCAATCGTAAAAATCGAACTGTACGAGGGGTACGAGGTGTGCGAATCGTACGATTTCCACTTACCACTACCCCTCTTTTTCTTTTTGCAGGTAATCCGACAATTCACGACAAAAGGAAAGATAAGACTCCTTTAAATCAATAAGATGTATTATTTATGTATAGATGTATTTATATAAAAATGTAAATATTATGAACTACTCTGAAGTAAAACAAGCGGCTGCCAGAATCAAACAGGAATTCCCTGTGCTGGATTATTTCCATAGCCTGGTCAGATCAGGATTTCTGAAATTCGAAGGCATCCACGGGAAAGAATATTTTTTTGGTTTCCTGGAACAGCGGACTGGCTCGATTGCCGTAGATGACAAAGCGAATGTGTGGTATGATCATGCCGCAGGAAAGGGCGGAGACGTTATCGCAGCAGTCCAGGAATTTGAAAACAAAACCTTCTTCGAATCAGTGGAAAGCCTCTCTGGATCAGTTCCGGTAAGAAAATTTGTTCCTAGACAAAAACCTGAGATTGCCCAGAAAATAGTGGTGGAAAAGGTGGCTGAGATCAGCCATGATGCACTTATCCAATACATTCGAGGCAGGGGTATTGATCTTCAGGATATTGCTCCTTTCGGTAAAGAGGTGCATTGGCGGAATAAGGGAAAGCGATATTTCGCAGTGGGTTTTCCAAATGAATCGGGTGGATGGGTACTTCGATCCTCTATTTTTAAGGGGAACATTCTTGGAGGAGGTACTTCAATTCGAATCCTTGGGACTGTTAAAGGCATCAAAGTTTTTGAAGGCTGGTTTGACTTTCTGAGTTATCTGAAGCTTTCTAGAGCTACAGATTTCAAAGCCATTATTCTGAATAGTACTGCCAATCTCAGTTTTCGCTTAATTCTGGATGTTTTGGAAGAGTGTGAAGTAGTTGATCTCTATTTGGATAATGATGTTACGGGAGAGAAGTGTACAATTAATTTTATTAGAGTAGCCCAGCTATTCCGTTATTGCCTTCAAAAAGGATCACCTACCGATTGGGATTTGGAGGCATTGAGGGGGAGTAGGGACAAAATTGGAATTCTCCTTTCCAATATGAAAATCATTCCTTCAGAAGCGATGGAAATCTGGAAGATCCAAACGAATGTTTCTGATCAAAGATGTCACTTTTCTGGTTTTGAGGATGTTAATGCATTTTTGGTGGGTGGGGTTCACAAGTGACAATATTCGGTCTGGGGGTTAAAGTGGAATACTTTGGAGTCTCGTCAATACAAAAGCTAATTGGGATCAACTTCAAATGTTATATAAAGGTAAATCTGAAGTCAGGCCATCTGAAAGAAAAGTTGCAGTACCAGTTAGAATCATGAATACGCAATCCGTCCAGGCACTGGCAGATTTGGAGCAGAAATTAATTCTTAAAGCCTATAGCCCATCTACAGTAAAGAACTATTGATCATCATTAACTCAATTTTTATCTTTTTTTGAAAGTCGAAATATTAAGGATGTGACAAAGGAAGAAATAGAAGCCTTTGTCTATCATCAGATCACCAAATATAAAATTTCAGAAAGTGCGCAAAATACGTTGATAAACGCGATTAAGGCGTATTATGAACACGTGCTGGGTAGAGAACGGACTATTTATGATATCCAACGACCTAAGAAAAGCCTAACGCTGCCCAATGTACTCAGTCAGGAAGAGATCAAAGCAATCCTTTGCAGTGTGGAGAATATAAAGCACCGAGCTGTATTGATGCTTATTTACAGTGCTGGATTAAGAATAAGTGAAGCTATCAACCTTTCGTCGGAATATCTAAACCTAAGAAAACGAGATATTCATTCTGATGATGGTTACATTTTCATCAAGGGAGGAAAAGGAAAAAAAGATAGGAAAACTGTGCTTTCACCAATTCTGCTAGTAATGCTTAGAGAGTATTACAAAGCTTATAAGCCCAGTTATTGGCTATTTGAAGGGCAGGAAGGAGGTCAGTATTCAGCGACAAGCATTCAAGCCGTTTTTCGAAGAGCAATAAAGAATAGCAATTCAAACCCTTGGGCGACTGTACACACTTTGCGTCACAGTTTTGCAACTCATCTACTTCAAAAGGGGACAAATTTGCGTTATGTGCAAGCTCTCCTTGGTCATGAAAGTAGTAAGACCACTGAAATATATACGCATGTGCTATCGATATCAAATAAAAATATTCAAAGTCCACTTGATGGGATCGACGAAATCCTTAATTTGGTCACAGCAGATCCCTAAAGACCTGTGGACAATGGTGATATATAGGCAATAGGGAAGTGGTGATGCTGTAACCAAAAAGTATTATAGCTAATAATGAAAACTCATGGAAGGAAAACAAACAGCATTATTTGACGAGAGATTCCTCGAATCATTTACTGGTACTGGAATAGTGAGTGAACCAAAGATTGCTATAATAGAGCTAATTGCAAATTCTTGGGATGCAGGTGCCTCTAAAGTGGAAATCAAATGGCCTAACGAATCAGACAATTCTTTCTTCATCAGAGATAATGGACATGGGATGTCTGAATCCGAATTTGATAAACGTTTTAGAAAATTGGCATATAATAGGCAAAGAGATCAGGGTATTTATGCTGAAATACCTAGAGAAAACTCATTTATTTCAAAACGACTTGCTTTTGGAAAAAACGGCAAAGGACGATTTGCAGGGTTTTGTTTTGGTCCGTCTTTCTTTGTTAAAACATGGAAAAAGAATAATGAAGTTACTGTAAAAGTATTTAAAGGGAATGAAGGCGAAATATTCTTCCAGAAAATAGATAGTAAAGAAGGAGTAACTGGACATGGAACAATGGTTTATGCAGATAATGCCAAAATTCCCATAATCTCGGCTAATTTAATCAAAAGAGAGATTGGTATGAGATTCCTTACTGACCCAAATTTCGAAGTTGCAATTGATGGAGAAAAAATAACCTTTCTAGATATACCAGAGAAAAATATTAAGGAGTTTATTCTAACCGTGGAAGGTTTTGGAGAAGTTAAACTAATTGCAATCGATACTTTATCAACTGACAAAACTACCCATCAACATGGCATTGCATGGCATGTGAATGGGAGGTTAGTTGGTGAGTGTTCGTGGAAAGGAACTGGTATGGATCATCTTATTGACGGAAGACGTATAGAAGCCAAAAGATTTATCTTTATCGTTTTGGCAGATATTTTAAATTCCGAAAAAAACATACATCCGGATTGGTCTGGATTTAAATCAAATAGTGACGAATTTCAATCAGTAAATGAGGTTGTACTCAACAAGGTTAAAGATTTTGTTTTGGATATTTCTAAAGAAAAACGTAAAGAAACTTTTTATGACATCAAATCACAAAATAATCAAACTCTTAAAAGGATTGGGCTAATTGGTCAAACAAAATGGAATTCGTTTATAACTCAAGTGCAGGAGGAATGCCCATCAATTAATGAAACAGAACTTGCAAAGCTTGGGACAATCCTAGCCAATTTGGAGGAATCACAATCTCAATTCAGCCTTATACACGCTCTATATGAACTTGATCCAAATCAACTGGATAATCTCAATGAGATTCTAGAAGAATGGAATGTGGATCTTGCAAAAATAGTTTTGGATGAACTTCAATTTAGGCTAAAATTATTGGAGCAGTTAAAAATCAAAGTACTTTCAAAGGATACTGATGAGGTTCAGGAGTTGCAACCTTTATTCAAAAAGGGCCTATGGATTTTTGGACCCGAATACGAAACTATCGAATACACCTCAAATCAAGGAATGACATCAGTAATACAAAATTTATACGGAGGAATAGAGAAAGGCTCAAGAAAAAGACCAGATTTCGCAATTTTAAGTGACAGTACAGTAGGTCTCTACTCATATCCTAAATATGATGATGAAGGCGGTGAAATTGGCGTAGATAGACTTACGATAGTGGAATTAAAAAAGCCAGGTGTTCCCCTTAGTTCAGAGCAAAAAAGTCAAGCATGGGGATATGTGAAGGAGTTAACAAAAAAAGGATATGTCACTCCTGAAAATAAAATAACATGTTTCGTTCTCGGTTCGGAAATTGATCCACTTGAAGCTCAGGAAACGCATCAAGGGGGAACTAAAATAATTCCTTTACTTTACGATACTGTAGTAAAACGGGCTAACAGCCGATTACTAAATCTTTATGACAAAGTAAAAAATTCACCATTTCTCGAAAATGTAAGACTGGAAGAAGAGCTTAACGGTCAAATGAACTTATTAGAAAATTAATAGGCCATAACAATTTGTAGAAATTAGAGCCTTTCATTGCTACAGCACAACCAAAACTACGATTCTTACATTGACGTTATTTTTTAAATGAAAAGAGCAATAATACTTGGAGCAGGGGCTTCTAAAAGCTATAACAAATCTAAAACAGGTGTGAAAATGCCTGTTGCATTAGACTTTTTTGAAACCTTTAGAAAACTTGAAATTTCAGAAAATCCTTGGGTATTAATTGGACATTTAATTAACTATATATCTGATAGAGATAAAGTTGATGCACTCCAATTTTTGAATTTTTCTGAAGATATCGAATTACTGCATTCTGAAATTCAAAAAAAATTGTACAAGGCTTTACATCGTGGAAATATTTTTAGACACCCAGATGGTATTCAACAATTAAAGGCTTATAATGAATTGATATTTCTTTTTGTAAGTGTAATAAATGAAATTCAGAATGGTGATGAATCTTTAACTCATAAAAATTTAGCTAAACAACTTTCTACGAGAGACTCAATCATAACTTTTAATTGGGATACTTTGATGGACAGAGCTTTAATGAAAGAAACTGATTGGAATAGTGGAAATGGATATTTTGTACAGCCTTCTGCCGTTTTCAGGGATGATTGGATTTATAATGATGATCAATCTATTGAACGAAATTTCCCGAAGTTGTTAAAACTTCACGGTTCTAGTAATTGGATTACAAGTCATATTATACCTAGCAAAGAAGGCAAATTTGAATTAAGCCAGGAAACTAATGTAGAAGACTTCTATGTCTTCGAACGAGCAACTAAACCATATGCAACCTATGCTGGTAGATACATGTCTGGATATGAAGAGTTCTCATATGGCTATTATCCACCAAATCTTCCCTTGATAGGTAAACCTGCTCCTGAAGGTTATACAATAGTAAAAAGCAGAATTAAAAACCCTTTGATGCCTGAAGGAAAATCGAATGATAAAGGTTTGTATTCTATGCCATTAATAATTCCCCCGGTAAAAAATAAAGAATACGATTTATTTGGAACATTATTTACTCGAGTTTGGGCTGAAGCACAAAGAGAAATTGAAAACGCAGAGGAAATCTATATAATAGGATATTCATTTCCTGTAACTGATATTAGAACTGATCAATTGTTTAAATCGGCATTTCTCAAACGGAAAACATTTCCAAAGATTATTATCCATAATCCCAACCCGGATTTGATCTTTGAAAGATTCACATTTGATTATGGCATACCCTCATCTTACATCATCGTCAAAAAGGAATACTTTGATGAAACCTTTAAATTTGAATAAAAACTGTTCATTTAATAAAAAATAAATATGTGTATCCGTGAGTTTGC
>NZ_DFMT01000031.1:0-51024 GCF_002376385.1 Algoriphagus sp. UBA3586
AAACCTTAGAATACAGGCAGGCGAAGCTTCCGGATTCTGTTCTTTTCAGCAGACAATAAGCCGTATTTTTGTCAATACTGGTAAGAAAGCGGATATCCATAAATTTTTTTCTCAAAATTCTTGACCCCAAATGTTCGCAGAAAAATAAAATCATACTTGAGCAAATCAATTATTTTCGTCTCCACTAGCCTCTGATTACTCTGTGACTTTTTCAAATTTTGAAATTCCCTTCAATGATATTCCAAAAATCTCGGAGAGGTATCAGATAATTTTCCTAATTTTGAGCCCCATAAGAATCCAATCAAATATCATCTCTCACCATTCTTATGGCCTCACCCACAAAATACATATTCATTACCGGAGGAGTAACTTCTTCCCTAGGAAAAGGAATCATCGCTGCCTCATTAGGTAAATTACTTCAAGCGAGAGGTTTTACGGTTACTATCCAAAAATTCGATCCTTATCTAAACATCGATCCAGGGACGCTCAACCCCTATGAGCATGGAGAGTGCTATGTGACCGATGATGGTGCTGAGACCGATTTGGATCTTGGACATTACGAAAGGTTCTTAAACACTCCTACCTCCCAAAGCAACAATATCACCACAGGAAGGATCTATAACAATGTCATCACCAAGGAAAGAAAAGGTGAATTTTTAGGAAAAACCGTTCAGGTAATTCCTCACATCACAGACGAAATCAAGTCAAACTTCTACAAGCTGGGAGAAGATGGAAAGTACGATGTGGTCATCACCGAAATTGGGGGTTGTGTAGGTGATATAGAGTCCCTACCATTTATAGAAGCAGTAAGACAGGCGAGATGGGATCTGGGTCCGAACAACTTTTTGGTAATTCACCTAACGCTTATCCCATACCTAAAAGCAGCAAAAGAACTTAAAACTAAGCCTACCCAACATTCTGTCAAGCAATTGTTGGAAGCAGGTATTCAGCCGGATATCTTGGTTTGTAGAACTGAGCATCATCTTCCATCAGATGTCAAGAAAAAATTGGCTTTGTTCTGCAACGTTCAGTTGAATAGTGTCATCGAAGCGATGGATGCAGACACGATCTACGATGTTCCTCTTTTGATGAAGAAAGAGAAACTGGATGAAAGAGTCATGTCCAAGCTTAAACTTTCCAGCAAACAGAATACAGATCTTGAAAACTGGAAAGATTTCTTAGGAAAACTTAAGAACCCAACTCAGGAGGTAAATATCGGTTTGATTGGAAAGTATGTTTCCCTGCCTGATTCCTATAAATCCATCATTGAAGCATTTACTCATGCTGGAGCATCCATAGAATGTCATGTTAATTTAAAATTGATTTCATCCGAAGAGATCAACATGGATAATTTTGAGTCCAAGCTGAAAAATCTGGATGGTATTTTGGTTGCACCTGGGTTTGGTGAAAGAGGATTTCAAGGAAAACTGGAAACAGTAAGATATGCCAGAGAAAAGCAAATCCCATTTTTTGGCATTTGCCTGGGGATGCAAGTAGCAGTGATCGAGTATGCAAGGAATGTCTTAGGACTTGATGATGCAAACAGCACTGAAATGGACCCACAAACCAAAAATCCGGTTATTGCTCTGATGGAAGAGCAAAAGAGAATAGACCAAATGGGTGGAACAATGAGATTAGGGGCGTATACTTGCGAACTGAAAAAAGGAAGTAAGTCCTATTCAGCCTATGGAAAGGTTAAAATCCAGGAAAGACATAGGCATAGATACGAGTTTAACAATAGCTATTTGGAGCAAATGGAAGAGGCTGGCATGAAGGCAACAGGAAAAAATCCTGAAACCGGATTGGTAGAAGTAATTGAAATCAAAAACCATCCTTGGTTTGTAGGCGTTCAATTTCATCCAGAGTACAAAAGTACTGTTTTGAATCCTCAGCCACTTTTTGTCAAGTTTATTCAAGCAGCTATTGATCATAAAGTAAAATAACTAGTTAAATCCTCTCAGTGAGGTATTATAATTATGGATAAAAATCAAGCGACAGGTTTGATCCTATTTGCGGCGGTAATCCTGATCTATTCCATTTTCTTCGCAAGTGGTCCGGAAGTGCCCATGACAGAAAACGAAGTGGCTGTTCAAACGGTGGACACCGCTTCAGTTGCAAGCCCAGAGAAGACTCCGGTTTTAGCAGAAAATGACAGCATCGTTGAAGCTGGGAAAGTTGCCAAGTTTGGAGTATTGGCTGGTATGACTCAGGGATCTGAAGAATTAGTCAATCTTGAAAATGATAAAGTTTTCATCAGTATCTCCTCTAAAGGTGGTCTGATTAAAGAAGTTATATTAAAGGAATATAAAAATTGGACTCAGGAACCTTTAAAGCTACTAGATGAGGAATCCTCCAAAATGGATTTCTCTTTGGAAACTAATAGAGGTCCAGTTTATTTAAGCGACTTTTATTTTACCCCAAATGTATCTTCTCAGCAGAATGAAGAAGGTGAGACAGTTCACATTCTAACATTAAGTGCTGAAACTTCCAACGGAAAAATCACTCAAAAATATAGCATCACTGATGGTAGTTATGTAGTTGAAAAGAGTTTTGCAATAGAGCGCTTTTCTGGAGTTTTCACCTCCAATGCAGTTCAGTTCAGCTGGGAAGATCAGGTAAGAGCACATGAAAGAGACTTGGCTGAATCCAGAAGAAAAACCCAAGTCAATTATTATACATCTGCTGGGTCTTACGAAAACCTAGGCGTGAGCGATGATGCAGAAGCAGAGGCAGTTGCTGAACCTGTAAAATGGATTGGTTTTAGCCAACGATTTTTCACAGCTGGAATCATTGCAGACAAGGAATTTCAGAATGTCAATTTAAATCAAAGCACTCCTTCTGACAGCCTTTTTGTAAGAAATATGGGGGCTAATTTTAGCCTACCACTGGAGAATGGTGCCACTTCTTTCAGTTATTATTTCGGACCAGATCAATACAAAACACTCAAGCGAGTAACCGATGGCTTTGAGAAAAACGTAGACATGGGCTACTTTTTTGTAAGCTGGGTGAATAAATACATCATCGTTAATCTTTTCGAATTCCTGGAGAAGTTCTTTGATAACTATGGTGTGATTATCATTCTAATCGTATTGCTTATCAAACTAGCCCTATCGCCACTTACCTATAAATCTTATATAGGAATGGCTAAAATGAGGGTGATCAAACCGGAAATTGATGAATTGAAGGAGAAATACGGAGATGATCCAACTAAAATGCAACAAGAGCAAATGAAGCTTTTCTCGAAATTGGGGGTAAGCCCGATTTCAGGATGTCTTCCGCTTTTGCTTCAAATGCCTTTCCTATTTGCGATGTTCTTCTTCTTCCCAAATGCAATCGAATTAAGACAAGAGTCTTTCCTTTGGGCTAAAGATTTATCGACTTATGATGAGTTCATCAAGCTGCCATTCACCATTCCGTTTTATGGCTCCCATGTCAGTTTGTTTACATTGTTGATGACAGTTTCTCAAATTGTTTATACGCACTTCAACAATCAATTGACTACGGCAACTGGCCCGATGAAAAATTTGGGATATATCATGCCGGTAATGTTTATGTTCATCCTAAACTCCTACCCTGCCGGATTGAGTTTCTACTATTTTGTATCAAACGTGGTAACCTTTGGACAGCAAGCCTTGATCAAGCTATTTGTAGACGATGAGAAAATCCGTCAGAAAGTAGAAGAGAACAAGGTGAAAAATGCCAACAAGAAAAAATCCAAATTTCAACAGAAATTGGAAGAAGCTATGAAGGCAGCAGATAGCAACAGAAAGAAATAAGATTGGGCCTTCGGGCCCTTTTTTTATATATTGGAAAATGACAAGATTCAGAAACTAAGTTTTGATCTGAGCCAAAAGAAATACATCCAGTAAAGAAAATTTAACAGGCAAAAAACATAGACTTATTCCAATAATTAAATCTTTGTAAATCTGAAGATTAAGCCCACTTTTTATGAGATTTAAAAATAGATATTGACATCAAATGTCACAGGGCTATAATTAAAAAAAGCCGTGGACAAGGATAAATAAGACTGGAATTTGCTTAATATTGAGATTAAATCTTAAACTAAACCATGGGAAAAATTATTGCTATTGCCAATCAGAAGGGAGGAGTTGGAAAAACCACCACTGCCATGAATTTGGCTGCCAGTTTAGCGGTGCTGGAGCATAAGACCCTGGTCATCGACGCAGATCCGCAGGCAAATACTACCTCAGGCTTAGGACATGATCCTAAATCCATCAGTACTAGTATCTACGAATGCATGGTGGATGGAATCGATGTAAAGGAAATCATCATCAAGACAGAGATTGAAAATCTGGATTTAGTTCCTTCCCATATTGATTTGGTCGGAGCTGAAGTAGAAATGATCAATATGGACAACAGGGAAGAAAAAATGAAGCATGTCATTTCTTCGCTGAAAGACCTATATGATTACATCATTATTGACTGTTCTCCTTCCTTGGGATTGATTACCATCAATGCATTAACTGCCGCAAACTCCGTAATCATTCCTGTGCAATGTGAATATTTTGCATTGGAAGGATTGGGAAAATTATTGAATACAATTAAAATCATCCAAACCCGACTCAATCCGGATTTGGAAATAGAAGGCATACTGCTCACCATGTACGATATGAGGTTGAGACTTTCCAACCAAGTGGTTGAAGAAGTTAGATTGCACTTTAAAAACATGGTTTTTGAAACTATCATCCCTCGAAACGTTAGACTTTCCGAAGCTCCAAGTTTTGGAATGCCTGCCATAGCGTTTGACGCTGATGGTAAGGGAGCAGTCGCATATTTAAATCTGGCCAGCGAAATCGCAGAAAAAAACGGCCTACAAAAAGTAAGTTAATCCATGGCTGATCAAAAACCCAATAGAAAAAAAACTGCCCTCGGAAGGGGTTTAGGAGCTTTGCTTGAAGACAGCCCTGCCAAAAATAAATCCGAGGAGATATTACCAGAAGTAATCAAAACAGGGATTTTTGAAATTCCTTTGGAACAAATCCAAGTCAATCCATATCAGCCTAGAACTTATTTTGATAAGGAGGCTTTGGCGGAATTGGCAGAATCCATCAAAATTCAAGGTATCATTCAGCCTATCACAGTTCGTAAACTGGATCAGGACGAATACCAGCTTATTTCCGGAGAAAGAAGATTTCAGGCTTCCAAAATTGCAGGTCTTGAAAGAGTTCCAGCCTATGTGAGAACAGCCAATGATCAGCAAATGCTGGAAATGGCTTTGATTGAAAACATTCAGCGGGAAAACCTAAATGCTCTTGAAATTGCTCATTCCTACCAGAGACTATTGGCAGAATGTGACCTCAAACAAGAACAACTTGGGGAGAGAGTAGGTAAAAACCGAACCACAGTTAATAATTACCTTCGACTTCTAAAATTACCGCCTACGATTCAGGCAGCCATTAGAGATCAACAAATCTCCATGGGACATGCCCGAGCCCTCATCAATATTGAAGATGTGGATAAGCAATTGGCAATTTTCAAAAAGACAGTTGAAGAGGAGCTTAGCGTAAGAAAAGTAGAAGCGCTGGTAAAAGCTTTGAACGAAGGAAAACCAGAGAAAAAAGAGAGCTCTAATCTAGATCCGGTTCGTAAATACGAGCTAAATAAGATACAGCAGAGATTGGCTTCCCATTTTGGAACAAAAGTAAATCTCAAAACCAATGAAAAAAACAAAGGGGAAATCAAGATTCCTTTTTCCTCTGCTTCCGATCTGAATAGGATTCTGGAAATATTGGAAATAATTTGACCGTGAAAAGTCCTGCTTTTTTTTCATCACCAAAATTCAAATACCCATGGATCATCCTGGGTCTTTTGCTTTTTAGTGCCTTGTCTTTTCAGCCTCTCTCTGCCCAGAATCAAGGTCAAACTGAGGAGCAAAATCAGCGGGATAATGACAGGCCAAATTTTTCTTCTCTTCCAAAAAACCCTAGAAAAGCAACCATACTATCGGCTGTGCTTCCGGGTGCTGGGCAGGTTTATAATGGAAAGGCATGGAAAGTACCTATTTTATACGCTGGCTTTATTACAGATATTTATTTCATAAACTTTAACAACAAGCGGTATCAGGTTTTCCGTCAAGCTTTATTTAATTTGGACGATGGTGAACCTAATATCTTCCCCAATCTGAATCGACAAGCCTTGGTTAGAAATGTGGATTATTGGAGAAGTAACAGAGATATGACCATCTTACTATTGGGAGCTATTTATGCACTCAATATTATAGATGCTAATGTGGATGCTCATTTATCAGGTTTTGATATTTCAGATGATCTGGCCTTGGGAATAGAGCCGCATTTTGAAACCTTTTCTGCCCAAAATCAATCCTTGGGCATAACTTTAAAGTTAAAATTCAAATAATGAACATATTATTACTAGGGTATGGTAAAATGGGACAGCTCATCGGAGAAATAGCTGAATCCAGAGGCCATAACCTCGCAGGAAAGATAAACATTGATAATCGGGAAGACCTTGATCAGCTCAACTCCTCTAACGTGGATGTTGCTATAGAATTCAGTCAACCTGAAGCTGCTGTTGAAAACATCAAATGGTGTCTTGAAAAAGGAATCCCTATTGTATCAGGAACTACAGGTTGGTTATCTCAAAAGCCTGAAATCGAGGCGATGACGAAAGAAAAAAACGGTACTTTTTTCTATGCTTCCAATTTCAGCATTGGTGTCAATGTGTTTTTCAAGGTAAATGAATTCTTAGCAAAGCTAATGAATGAAACTTCTGGCTATAAAGCCAGCATAGAGGAGATCCATCATACCGCTAAAAAAGATGCTCCTTCAGGAACTGCAATTACCTTGGCAGAAGGAATATTAAACAATAACAGCAGTCTGAAAGACTGGTATTTATTGGAAGGAAATGGAGAAAAGGAAAATGAATTACCTATCGTCTCCAAACGAATTGATCCCGCTCCCGGGACACATATTATCAGATATCAGTCCGAGATAGATGACATTGAAATTAGCCATACTGCCCATAGCAGGCAAGGGTTTGCCCTTGGTGCGATTTTGGTTGCAGAATGGATTAAGGATAAAAAAGGAGTACTTTCTATGAACGACTTTCTGTCTTTTTGATCAAATGAAAAATGAGTACTAAAAAACAAAAGAAATCAGCTGCCCGAGAATGGGTAGACGCCTTGGTATTTGCAGTAGTTGCAGCAAGTTTAATACGCTGGTTATTACTGGAACCCTTTACTATTCCTACCGCTTCGATGGAAAAATCCCTACTAGTTGGTGATTTTCTTTTCGTAAGTAAAATGCATTATGGAACCCGAATTCCTAAAACTCCATTGCAAGTTCCACTAACACATCAGAAAATTTGGGGAACCGAAATCCCATCTTATTCTGATGCTATTCAGCTCCCCTATTATAGATTACCCGGCTTTTCTGAGGTGAAAAGAAATGACGTGGTGGTCTTTAATTATCCGGTAGAATTTCAATATCCGAATGATTTAAAAACCAATTATATCAAAAGAGCTGTAGGTGTTCCCGGTGATGTAATAGAAGTTAAAAACGGCGATTTATATGTGAATGGCGAGCCTGGAATGCATCCGGAAGAGATGCAATATTCTTATGATGTCATCACGAACAGACCATTGAATCAGGACTTTTTCAATGATTATGGAATTAACCCTGACAGCTACTGGGCCTACACAGATGGTGCAGGATATGTAGTTCATGCTACCGATGTAGTCATTGAAAGGCTTAAATCATCTCCGGTGATAACCAGTGTCACCAAACGAATCAGAGGCATTGGTGCTGAAAGAGGGATTTTCCCAGACGAAACCAAGCTTGCTTGGAACAGAGATCAATTTGGTCCTTTAACCATTCCAGGAGAGGGAATGACCATGGAAATGACTCCGGATAATGTGATTCGCTACGGTTCAACCATCAAAAATTACGAAGGATTGGATCAGGTGGAAATCAGGGGCGAACAATTATTTATTGATGGAAAGCCTGTAGACTCTTATACTTTTACCCAAAACTATTACTTCATGATGGGAGATAATAGACATGATTCTTTGGACTCTAGATACTGGGGATTCACTCCGGAGGATCATGTGGTCGGCAAAGCTTGGTTCTTGTGGCTATCCCTAGATCAATTTGAATCCATGTTCAATAAGATCAGATGGAGCAGAATTTTCAAAGGAATTGATTAAAGATCAAAACCATCAAAAAAGCCTCGGGATTTAGATTTCGAGGCTTTTTTGTTGGAATTGGAGATTAGAGACGAGTTGAAAGATATAGGAATTACAAACAGCAAAGAAGACTCTATCCTCATTACACTTTAAAAATATTGAACATCGAACATCGAATAATAAATAGCGAAGTATTTCCAGGCAGGAGAACCTTAATTCTAATTCGAGACCTTTTAAGCGAGCTTGAAGATGAACAGTGCCTGCACGCCGAAAGAGGGAAAGTTGAACTGTTATTGCTTTTTACTCAATTCCACAATTACTCAGTTAATCAATAACCAAATCCGTTCCCCTCACCAGTTAATAGGCCTGATCCCTTTTGAATTCAAATACTCATTAGCTTTGGAGAAATGGCCACAACCCAAAAAGCCACGATGAGCTGAAAGTGGACTTGGATGTGGAGCTTTTAGAATCAAATGCTTATCAGAGTCAATCAAAAGCTCCTTTTTTTGAGCGTAGGCTCCCCAAAGTAGAAAAACCACATGTTCCTTTTGATCACTGATTGCTTGGATCACTGAATCGGTAAATTCCTCCCATCCTTTTTTCTGATGAGAGCCTGCTTGATTAGCCCTTACAGTTAAAGTGGCATTCAGTAAAAACACTCCTTGTTTTGCCCACCTGGACAAATCTCCATTAGCTGGCATATCTTTCCCTAAGTCAGCTTTGATTTCTTTGAAAATATTCAAAAGACTTGGTGGAAAAGGAATACCTGGCTTCACGGAAAATGAAAGACCATGAGCCTGACCTTCTCCATGATAAGGGTCTTGTCCTAAAATCACCACTTTAACTTGATCAAAAGGACAGTAGTCAAATGCATTAAAAATTTCTTTCCCTGGAGGATAAACCTTAGAGGAAGAATACTCGTCTTTTACAAACTGAACTAGCTCATGAAAATAGGCTTGCTGAAAGACTGGAGTTAAAATTTCTTTCCAGCTTGTTTCAATTTTTACATCCATTAGTAATTTTATTGATATTCAAAGAGTTCATTGTATATTTGCTAACTTTTAAAGGCTATAATAATGGTAACTGCAACCACCAACGGAATAGAAGTAAGTGTTGAAGTAACATACCAGGCTGAATTCTCCAGCCCGCTTCAGCATCATTATGTTTTTACTTACAAAGTAACCATTCAAAACAAAAGCGCACAAACCGTTCAATTGTTAAGAAGAAGATGGGAAATTTCTGATGCAGCTGAAAACACCAAAATCGTAGAAGGAGAAGGTGTAGTAGGTCAACAGCCTACTCTTGAGCCAGGTGAAAGTCATTCTTACGTTTCCGGATGCAATTTAAAGTCCGGTTTGGGAAAAATGAAGGGTGTTTACACCATGCAGAAACTTTTTGATGGAAAAATCCTGGAAGTAGCCGTTCCTGAATTTCAAATGATTGCCAATATTTTCCACAATTAATTTTGTACAGGAAGGTATTTCCACTCCTCGCATATTTCCGATACTGGTTAACAAAAGAAGAGAAACACTCTCTTCAAAGTCCCGCCGTATTTCAAATTTATACCGGTTTAAAAAGCTTTGTTCAAGGAAGAAAACAGCAGGATCTTGATTTAGAAGACTTACGAAAAGAATTTCTTAGCAGTAAATCATCAGTTCCTGTACTGGATCTAGGTGCAGGATCCAAAAAAGTAAATGGAAAGACCAGACCTATTTCAGAAGTAACTAGGTATTCAACAAGTTCCAGAAAATTCAACCAACTCTATCAATACTTTGTAAGTCTGACTCCCGCTAAAAGAGTGTTGGAACTAGGAACATGCATGGGTATCAATACCCGGTATTTAAGCCGAATCTGCAAAGGAGATGTTTTTACATTTGAAGGCTCAGAAGACTTATTAAATGTGGCTTTTGAGAAAGACCAGCCCCAAAACCTGCATGCCATTTTAGGGGATATAGCTCTAACCCTACCTGAGTTTTTGAAAGAAAATACTCCTATTGATTTTGCATTAATCGATGCCAATCATACTTATGAGGGAACCATCAATTCATACAATTTAATCAGTCAACATTTTCAAGATTCCAGTATTGTCGCAGTGGCTGATATCTATTGGTCGCCGGAAATGCAGTCCGCCTGGGAAGAAATCAAAAGCCGAAAAGAAGTGACCCTTAGTCTGGACTTTTATGAATGCGGGATTTTGATTTTCAATTATCCCGGTAAAAAATCCCACTACGTACTCTCCTACTGAGCTGACAGATTGATGAAAATCTCAGTTCCTCTTCGTGGAGCAATGGAATTAATGCAAAGCTCCAATTTGTGAATTTTAAAGTATTTTGAAAACAGCGATTGGTATTCCTCCAGACTTCCACCAAAAGGAGGTCCTTGTTTTGAAAATTGCACTCCAAATAACAGACCTACCAAACGGCCGTTAGGCTGAAGTAATTCGAGCATCTTTTGGCAATAAGCCTCTCTAAGTGCTGGATCCAAAGCACAAAAGAAAGTCTGTTCCACTATCAAATCATATTTTCCTTGATGCTGAAAAAAATCTTGGTGGAAAATTTGAGCATGGGGAAAATTGGGGTGATTTGTGCTAAATTTTGTTAACGGATCTTTTGAAATATCCAGAATATGTGTGCCTACAAGGCCCTGATCCCATGCATACGCGGCCTCGTAAGCATTTCCTGCACCTGGAATCAGTATACGGCAATTTTTATTCTGAATTTGGTCTAAATATTGTACTATCGGGGTAGATGGATAACCGATGTCCCAGCCGGTGTAGCCTTGTCTATATCGCTCTGTCCAAAAGTCTTCATCTAATTTAATCATCATACAGCCCTATTAAGTCAAACACATGAACAGCAATTTTGAAAAAGAATCTAGCCAAAAAAAGGATCAGGGAAAAAATATTATCATTATAGTCCTTGTTCTCTTGGTCATCATCAGTGGAATTAAATTATACACTGACTATGTGGACCGAACTAAAAAGACAGAGGAGATTCTTCTTCTCTCCACCGAAAACAATGAGTTAAATCAAAGATTGGACTCAGTCACTTACCAACTAAATCTCAGAATTCAGGAAATTGAAAAACTGGGAGGAGATATCGCTGCCCTGGAGCAAGTGAGAGATCAGTTGATTGCAGAAAGAAACTCGGTTAGGCAGAGAAGTGCCAATGAGATTGCTGCTTTGAATAAGAAAATCAACAGCTACTCCGGCTTACTTGAGCAGAAGGATCAGGAAATTTTGGAACTGCGCGCAATGAATCAGCAGCTTTATGCAGAAAATCAAGACCTAAAAACTACTCAGGCCCAGATAGAGGAAGAAGTAGCCCAGCTCAATATCCAAAAGGAGAATCTGCAGGCAAAAGTCAATGTGGCTTCCATGCTGAAAGCTGAAAACATCGAAATTGCCGCTGTTAATTCCAGAGGAAAAGAGCGTGTAGAAACTACCAAAGATTTTAGAAATCGTCAGATTGAGAAGATCAAGGTAAGTTTCAATTTGGCAGACAATAAAGTGGCTGAAAAAGGTCCTAGAAACGTTTACGTTCAAATCATGGCTCCTAATTCCCAGCCAATCTTTGACGTAGCCAAAGGATCCGGAACTTTCCGTGTCAATGGTGCCGAGCAATTTTACACGGTGAAGCAGGATATCCTATTTGAAAATTCTGGCGAAACCTTAACATTCTTCTACGAGAAGGGATCAGATTACGCTTCTGGCGATCATGAAGTAAGGATATTCGTGGATAATTACTTGGTAGGTTCCAAGACGTTCAGCGTCAAATAAGAGAACTTATTTCAACTTAAGCCTCTTCTTCTCAGGAGAGGCTTTTTTTATGCCATCATGCCATTTAAGAATAGATATTCATTTGGATAACAGAAGTTTTTGACCTACTTTTGCGGTCTGTTTATTCAAATTCCTTAAACACATTAAAAAAATGTTCCAAAGAAATTACGAGACGGTATTCATTTTAACTCCCGTTTTGTCTGATGTTCAGATGAAGGATACTGTCGACAAGTTTGTGAACTTGTTAAAAGAAGAGGGGGCAGATGTAATCAATGTGGAGAACTGGGGTCTGAAGAAAATGGCTTATACCATTGACAAGAAGACAACAGGGTTCTATGTATTAGTTGAGTTCAAGGCTGATCCAACTATCATCCGCAAGTTTGAACTTGAGTTCAGACGTGATGAGAAAGTAATGAGATTCCTGACTACTGTTTTGGACAAGCATGCTATTGTTTATGCCGAAAGAAGAAGAAAAGGAGAGTTTAACAAAAAATCAGAAGCTAAGGAGGAGCAAGCCTAATGACACTATTCAACGAGCCAATCAACAGAGGCGAAATCAAGAAAAAGTATTGCCGATTCAAGAAGCACGGCATCAAGTACATCGACTACAAGGATCCTAATTTCTTGTTGAAGTTTGTAAATGAGCAAGGAAAAATCCTTCCTAGAAGACTGACTGGTAACTCTGCGAAATACCAGAGAAAAGTAGCTCAAGCAGTTAAGAAAGCAAGACATTTGGCTTTGTTGCCATTCGTAACCGATGGTTTGAAATAATTCGGTCTTGTATCGTCCAACCAATAAAGATCATTACAAATGGAAATCATATTAAAAACAGACATCAAAGGTCTTGGCTATAAAAATGATTTGGTAAATGTAAAGCCCGGATACGGCCGAAACTACCTAATCCCTCAAGGCTTCGCGGTACTAGCTACCGGTTCGAACAAGAAAATCCTTGCTGAAAACATCAAGCAGGCAGCTCACAAAGCTGAAAAGATCAAAACTGAAGCTGAGAATATCGCAGCTAAACTTGCTGAAGTAACTTTGGAGATCAAAGCAAAAATCGGTGAGTCAGGAAAAATCTTCGGTAAAGTAACTACTTTACAGATTGCTGACGCTTTGTCTAGCCAAGGATTTGACATAGACAGAAAGAAAATCTCAATCAATACTCCAGTAGACGGAGCAGGAGAATTCACTGCAGAAGTTGACCTTCACAGAGAAGTTAAAACTGACGTTAAATTTGTAGTAGTAGCTGAATAAGCAATACTCAGAAAATAGAAAAGCTCGCCAATTGGCGAGCTTTTTTTGTTTGGATTAGTTTAGAAATTTTTCCAAATCCTCCACTAGTTTCTTAGAGACAGCACGGCTGTTTTTCTCTCTTACTTCTTTGAAAAGTTCTACAGCCTTCTGGCTCTTTTCAATCAAACCAACTGGATTTTGATCATACTTGTAGCTATTCCAGCACCAAGATAATTCAGCAGCCAAAGAATCACCGATCTTTAACTTCTCCAATTTGCTAACCGTTTCGATCACGGTTTTTTCCATCTTTTCTGTTTGCATGGTTTAATAAGGTTTGTGTTTTCTTAAAATTTGAAACAAATCACGGTATTTATTTTAAAATTAACAAAATAAGTATCGAAAATTTAACACAATTACAATTTTCAATCGATTTCGAGATATATTTTTCAATCGATTTTTCCCAAAAGCGCCCAATAAATCCTCCGCATTTCAAAAAATTTCCTCCTGTTATTCAGCACCTTTGGAATAAAGCCAAAATTCTTCCGAAAGGGATTTGGAAAAAAAAGAATGGAATTCTACCTTTGTGACACTTTAAGGAAAGCAGAAGCGTTTTCCACCTAAATTGACCCATGGTGTAACTGGCAACACGTCTGATTTTGGTTCAGAAGAGTCTAGGTTCGAGCCCTAGTGGGTCAACAAAAAAGCCTCATTTCGAAAGATTTGAGGCTTTTTTGATTTTTATAGCTGAAGCTATTGAGTCAATAGGCGCAACCTGAAAGCATTCATAGCATTTCTTCCCAACTGTTCAGTAAGCCTATAATTGGCGATTGCTCCGACACCTGCTCCTATCAAAGGGATCAATTGAGCTAATTTGGCCAGATCTATATAATCGCGGTAATCTAACTGGAAGGTCTTCCAGTCAAACTCATCCATGCTTGCTGGCAAGGATTCTTTATAGGATTCCCAGTTTTCTACCAGCTCAATCAAATTATTTTTTCTTTGCTGACTGGAAAAAGTTAATTGGAAAACATAAAGCAAAAACAATCGCTCCTGATACTCTTTGGTATTCACTCCGTAAAGAGCTGCTATATCGAAGAGCATTTTCATTTTAATAGTCAGAAATGCGGGGAAATCAGCGAAGCCCATGAGTATTCCTCCCGCACCTGTTACAGCACCTTCCACCGAGGCTGTATTTCTATACCATTTGATTCTATTTCGCACCTTAAATTCCCTCACCTTAAATGGCATATTTTCTTCAGGCCTAGGCACAATCCAAGAGGATCCTGTTGAAACAGCCTTAACCATATTTTCAATAGCTGAAGTGATGGCCTTGTGCACTTTTTCAGGAATCCAATCATTTATTTTCTTCTGAACTCCATGCGTCATCTTACTTCCCAGCGAAGGTGGCTTCTTCATTTGAAACAGCCAGGAACCAACCTCAGCCTGTATGTACTGATCATAATTATCCATGCAAACTTTTCATTCCAATTCAGGTTATTCAAGGTATCAATTCCAAAACAATCATCCCATGATCAAGCCAGTTTATTTACTTATTTTAAGCCTGATTGGAGCTCTTTATTTCGGTAATGAAACCAAACCAGCTAAAGACCCTTTCAGCTCCATCACACTTTGCCATAATCCCTCGGATGATATGGCGCAATTCATTGATGCTCCTGGATTCCTTTCATTTCATCCTTCTCCTAATGCAATAAATTTCGATGGAGCTGGGGATATGATCAGCTTCCCTACTCCAGATGGAGAAAATGCAAATGCATACTTCATACCTGCTGAAAACCCTTCAGATCAATGGCTATTCGTGTACCAAGAATGGTGGGGACTGAACGATCATATCAAAAAAGAAGCAGATAAATTCTATGCTGATTTAGGAAAGTCAGTCAATGTACTGGCATTGGATATGTACGATGGAAAAGTGACCAGTAATCCCCAAGAGGCTGGTCAATTCATGCGAAATGTGAAAGAAGAAAGGCTACAAAACATTGTAAAAGGGGCTTTGATGCATGCAGGTGAAAATGCTGAAATAGCAAATGTAGGCTGGTGCTTCGGAGGAAGTTGGTCTTTGAAGTCCGCTCTTTTGACAGGCTCTCAAAATATTGGATCCGTCATGTATTACGGCATGCCTGTCAGAGATGTGGAAACATTGAAAACACTTAACTCAGATGTGCTGGGACTATTTGCCACAGAAGAATATATATCCAAGGAAATCATTGAAGATTTCGCCTCAAAAATGCAGCAGGCAGACAAGAAGTTGACTTACAAAATCTTTCCGGCAGTTCATGGCTTTTCAAACCCAAGCAATCCAAAATATGATCCCGAAGCAAGTAGAGAAGCTTATGAAATGGCTATTACTTACTTGAAAAACAAATTTCAGGGATAATTGAAATGAAAGAATAGGCAGAGTTAAGCAACACTTTGCCTATTCTTCATCAAAACCCGGTCTGATAAACTGATCCAAGTTCGGAAATTCCTTCTCCAATAACTTTCTGCTTTTTTCCAGAAGCGCCAAGATTTCCACGATTCTATCTTGATCCTCTTGCATCTGATTTAACAAATGGATCCATGCCTGCATGCTTCTTTCTATTGCGATTTTGGTGATTTTTGCTGTTCCATTATAGGATTTTTCTGACTCTGGATACTCATCCCAAAAATCTTCCTGTTTCTCCTTGAGTGCTCTGCTACTTTTTACATGGATAAAAAATAAGTACCAATGTATCACCTCTACAGCCTCACTTAAGGCTATGACTTTATCCTCAGCTTCAGAAATAGTAATCAGGCCTAACTCCCCTTTTTCCTCCAGCTTAGAAATAAATGCTTTGAAACTATCCGATTCCAACCAGGCTCTAGCCGTTTTCAGATAGCTATTAGTTATTTGATATAGGGGTTCTTCCCCAACTTTATACTCTTCTTCTTCCTCCTCTTCCAAGGGTATCTCCTCTTCTATTTCATCCAAATTTATCCCGAACTCTTCAGCTGTATTTTTGAGTAAATCAATTGTTTCTTGAAAACTTTGAGAAAGATTCTCCCAAAACTCCTCAGGTTCGGAATTGCTCGTGTTTTCTGTTTTTTCATAGACTCTACAGCGGGAAGTAAAAGAGCAACGTTCACACCATCGATCACACCAATTATATATGCCAGGTATAAAATTCGAATCCATCTCTTAATTTTTTCTTTTAAGATAAAAAATGAATTTCAAAAAATAAGGCCATACCGAAAATCGATATGGCCTTCTTAAGAATTTTTGGATTAATTACTTGTATAGACCGTTGAAAAGCATCTTAAATGTTCCATGGGATTGAGCTCTGAAAGTTATCTCAGGACCGAAAGCATAGAGCTTTCCTTTCCCAATTTTAGCCTCAAATGCTGTCACTCCATTTTTCAGATAGGATTGACCCCAAGCCCAACCACTTCTCAGTGGTTCTTCTTCTCCAAACCAAGCAATAGCTTTTACTCCTTGGTTTGCCGCTTCAGGATCTAATCTGAAGACAGGAGACCTATTAAACATGATGTAGGACTTCTCTCCCATTCCATAATTGATCGGCTGGCTATTATCCACATGCATTTCCAAGACAGAACCCGGGATATAATATTTTTCCCCTGATAGTGGAGTTTCCTTCCCATCTGATCCCATCTCTACCAAGGCATCAGAAACTGGAAGACCTAAATGAAAAGCCAATTCCGTAGCTGAACCTACAGTCAAGACTTCTCCTCCGTTTTCCAAGAAAGCTTTAATCTGTGGTAAGGATTTTTCAGCTGAGAAATTCCCAAGCATGTGGTGGTATTGAGGATCAATTTCAGAAGAATCCGGCTGAGATCTGCCACCACCTCTGCTTCCTACAGAAGGTATGCCCGGACCGATAAATAATAGCACATCATACTTGTCTTTAAGATTGCCCTGATCAATTTCAAGAGGGAAGACTTGCTTATAATCAAAATGGAATTGCTCCAACATCCATCTAACCCAACCGGAAGGCATTGAACCCCCATAATAATCGTATAGCCCAATTCTAGCAGGCTTGATTTCTGTCGCTCCTTTAGGCATGGACGCTGGCTTGGCATAGACTCCATATTCTTGAGCTGCTTTTTCCAAAATCTTTTTACCTCCCGAACCAACATAAAAGGATCCCGCAGGCAAACCATTTACTTCCTGCTGTGTCCTGTACACTTTTACTTTTGCCTTCAGCAAATCATTGACTGCCATGAATGCATTATTCCCTTTGATATCGATTAGATAACCAGATCCATTTGCTAGCGGCTTGGCTGGCGGAGTTTGAATTTGTCCGTAAGGGACTTGCTCAAATGGCCCATCAAAGTCTTGCATGATCCTATCAATCTCCGAACCCATCTGAAATGCCAATGTCCAACCAGCAGCATCATAAGGCCTAATTGGAGGACCTCCAGGATACAGGAAGTCATTTGGATGATCTTGTGGCTCAAACATATCTAAAACATGCGGTCTAAAGGCCTGATCCGTCTTTACAATATAAGAGCCAGCAGGGTAGGATTTCCCATTCACTGAAAAATCAGCAGTTGCCTTTTCGACTCTTATTCCTGATTTAATCAATGCATTTAAAAACTTAATGGCAGTAGGAAAATCGGCCTGGTCTGCCGGAAGAATATAGCCATAAGGATCTTTTCTGGCAGGATCCTGATATACTTGTTCATAAAATTCAACCGGCAAGCCAGATCTCCAACCTGTAGGCCTTTTTGCTTTGCCTTCTTTTCTGGCTTTTTCAAAAGCGTCTTCTATGGCCTGTGCGTTTTTTGGATATAAAGTCCAAGTATCTTTTTGACCTTTCTCAATGGATCTTCTGCCCATCAGATAAATATTTCTCAAAAGTTCATCACCATGTCTAACAGCATGATTTAGAATCGCATAATTCAAGGACACTGAATACTCTATGGAAGACTTAAAATGCCATTCTCTAGGCGTAATTGGGTAAGGTGTTCCGTTATTTGGAATTAGCCTTTCAGGCACCAGAGGAACCTCAGATGGTGTAGGGTTTCCAATAATTTCAGTCAAAATTCCGATTTGATTATGATAGTAAGGGGTAGTTCTCAAACCACCATTCCACCAAGTAGAGAACACTGATCCATCCAATCTGGTATATCCTGGTCTGTCTTCCTGATGCAAACGATTAATCATAGCAGCCCCCAGAGCATCTAAGCTGGTAATAATTAGCGGATCAAAAACATGGTTGAAAGGATCTCGGTAAGGTGGTCCTGCTACGACTGTCCCTGCAGGACCTGACTGATGGTGATTGTAAATAATTTGAGGAATCCATTCCACATATTGCTGAAGTGACATATTAGTCGCCTCAGACATATTATTCATGTAAAAATCACGGTTATTGTCATGCCCTACATATTTTTGATAGAGAACAGGTATGTTCTGATCTCTTTTTGTTGGGTCTTCTTTTCTCATATACCAATCCGACATGATTTCCATTCCATCAGGGTTGGCATGCACCAAAAGAATAATCACTTCATCCAAAATTTTGAGAGTTTCCTCATCATTTCTGGATGCTAGTTCATAGAGTGTTTGAATTAATTGATGGGGGCCCACCACCTCATTGGCATGAAGTCCACCATCGATCCAAACCACGGGCTTACCATCTGAGATTAATGCTTCAGCTTCCTCTCTGGTAATTTCAGCATGAGCAAGTTTTTGAGAAATTTCTTTATACCTGGCAAGCTGAGGAAAATTCTTTGGAGCTGTAACAATAAGCATGGGTTGCTCTCTGCCAAATTCCGTTTTTCCAATACTTGTCATTTGCACTCGATCAGAGGCATCTGCTACTTTTTTAAAATAGGCTTCTGTTTGGCTGAAATTTGCCAATTTGTAATCGTCCCCGATTTCAAAGCCAAAATGTGATTTGGGAGTTGGGACCTGCTGGGCATGAACTTGAATGATCAAGAATGAAAACAGCAAACCCCAAAGGGTAATTTTACTTCTCATAAATTTCAGATTGGTGGACAATGTATTTTGCTCTAAAATAAGATTAAAAAGAGAGCTACTCAGGAGAAAGTCGCTCATTCGTCTAATTTTTACAGGATCGGAGTTTAAGAGAGATTACCTTCCGCCCCACTTATCAAAATAATATTCGGATTAAAGCTATCCCAACTTCCCAACCCATCAAAAATTATTACTTTTGCAATGAAATCCTTATCAAAACTTCCTCCTTAAAACCAAGACTTCATGATATCTGAGGTAAAAATATTTGCAGGGTCCAACACTCAAAATCTCGCTGAAAAAATCGCCAAGAATTATGGTAAAAAACTGGGAGACATCACGCTCTCCAAATTTAGCGATGGGGAAATGTCCCCAAGCTTTAATGAGTCAATTCGAGGTTGTACCGTCTTTGTCATCCAAAGCACCACTCCTCCGAGCGATAATATCCTAGAGCTTTGTTTGATGATAGACGCTGCCAAAAGAGCAAGTGCTTACAAGGTGGTGGCAGTGATCCCTTACTTCGGGTATGCAAGGCAAGACAGAAAAGATAGGCCAAGAGTTTCTATTGCTGCCAAGTTGATTGCAAATATGCTTACCTCGGCTGGAGCTGACAGAATTGTGACTTGCGATCTGCATGCCGGTCAAATTCAGGGATTTTTTGATATACCATTGGATCATTTGAATGGATCAGCTATCTTTGCACCCTATTTGAGCATGCTCAACCTTCCGGATATGATTTTCGCAGCTCCGGATATGGGCGGTGTAGCCAGAGCAAGGGCTTATGCCAAGCATTTTGAAGTAGAAATGGTAGTCTGTGATAAGCACAGAAAAAGAGCCAACGAGATTGCCTCTATGCAGGTAATCGGGGATGTAGAAGGAAAGGATGTGATTTTGGTAGATGATTTGGTTGATACAGCGGGAACGCTTTGTAAGGCCGGAGAAATCATCATGGCAAAAGGAGCTAAATCTGTGAGAGCCATTGTAACACATGGTGTCCTGTCAGGAAAAGCTTATGAAAACATCGAGAATTCTGTTTTGGATGAATTGGTAATCACTGATACCATTCCTTTGAAGCAAAAATCATCCAAAATCAGAGTACTGACAGTAGCAGACCTATTCGCCAAAGCAATTCATGCAGTGACAGGTAATACTTCCATCAGTTCTTTATTTATCTAAGAACCAATTTTAAATAAAATACATATGAAAACGATTGAGATTATAGGGTTTAAAAGAGCAAATCTCGACAATCAAAGTTTGAATGAGATCAGAGAATCAGGTAACGTACCTTGTGTGGTTTACGGACCAGGTATCCCTGAGCAAATTCACTTCTACAGTCCGATTATCCTTTTCCGTGACTTGATTTACACTCCGGAAGTTCACTTGGTAGAGTTAAATATCGAAGGTACTATCGTAAAGGCAGTATTGAAAGATGCTCAATTCCACCCAGTAAGTGATGCATTGCTTCACGTAGACTTCATGGCTTACACTGAAGACAGAGATATCAAATTTGAAATCCCTGTGAAAGTTGTAGGAAGCTCTCCAGGCTTAGCGAAAGGGGGTAAATTGGAAATGAAAACCAGATCTTTGAAAGTAAAAGGTTTGGCAAACAACTTCCCTGATTTCATTGAAGTTGATATTTCCAACTTGGATCTTGGAAAATCATTCAAAGTGAGTGAATTGAAGCCAGAAGGATTTGAAATCCTTACCAGCCCAAATGTTTCTGTAGTTACCATCGGTATCCCAAGAGCATTGAGAGGCAAGAAAGGCGAAGAATAATTCATAGAGCATTTCTTAAAATCCTGCCCCTCAAAGGCAGGATTTTTTATTTTTAAGCCAAATTTGAATCATGAAATATCTAATAGTAGGCTTGGGCAACATAGGCCCTGAATATGAGCTGACTCGACATAATATTGGATTTCTGACAATAGATCGACTGGCGGATCAATACGATGCCAAATGGGAAAGTGGCCGGCTCGCATTTAAGTCCGAATTCAAACACAAAGGACGAACAATCCATCTTATCAAACCCACTACTTACATGAATCTCAGTGGTAAGGCAGTAAACTATTGGATGAAGGAGCTCTCAATTCCCAAAGAAAATATTCTGGTCTTAGTCGATGAGGTAGCGATTCCTTTTGGGAAACTCAGAATGAGAGCCAAAGGAAGTGCTGCAGGTCATAATGGTTTGAAAAATATTGAAGCTTTGACCGGAGGACAGGATTATCCTAGGCTTAGAATGGGTATAGGTGACGATTTCCCGAAAGGACGTCAGGCTGACTATGTGTTAGGCAAATTCAAGCAGGAAGAATTTGATCAACTTCCGGAAATCATGGATAAGGCCATTGACATGGTTTTGGGTTTTTGTACCATTGGAATAGCCCAAACTATGACCCAATACAATGATTGATTTTTTTATTTGGATTTGAATGCCCTACCCTATTTATTTGTAGCACTTCAGGCAACTGATTTATAAAGAAGAGGCGAGAGACTAGGCTCTGAGACCCTCTGGCAACCATCCCGATTAATTCAGGAAAGGTGCCAAATCCTACCCGAAGCGGGAACTATAAATTGGCATTAACTCATCCTTATTCCTTTTTAGTTCGAATCTGACTCGGGTAGATCTATCGGTTTACTGAAAAACCTTAAATCTATTTAGACTATGAGTCAACATTTCGAGACCAATTCCATCAGGATCAACCCTTCCAAGTCCAATCAAAAGGAACATTCCTCTCCTATTTATTTGACTTCCAGCTTTACTTTCGATTCTGCAGAGGAAGCAAGAGCAACATTTGCAGACGAAATTGAGGGCAATATTTACTCCAGATATGCCAACCCTAACTCCTCAGACTTGATTGAAAAAGTCTGCGCTGCTGAAGGCACGGAGGATGGAATAGCAACCGCTTCCGGGATGGCAGCCATGTTTGGAAGTATAGCATCACTTTTACAGCAAGGCGATCATGTGTTAGCTGCCCGATCTCTTTTTGGGTCAACCCACCAGTTATTGACGAGAGTGTTCCCGAAATGGGGAATTACCTCTACCTACGGAGATATCTCGGATTATTTGAATTGGGAAAAGCTTGTACAACCCAATACCAAAATGCTATTCATAGAAACTCCATCCAATCCAGGACTGGAGATTATTGACTTGGAATGGGCTGGAAATTTTGCTAAAGCACATAATCTAATTTTAGTAGTCGACAATTGTTTTGCAACTCCCTATCTCCAACAGCCAGCCAAGTGGGGGGCACATATAGTTACCCATTCAGCTACGAAGTATATAGATGGACAGGGAAGAGTTTTGGGAGGCCTAATACTTGGTACACAGGATTTAATCAAGGAGGTTCAATTTTTCACGCGTCACACTGGACCAGCCATATCTCCTTTCAATGCCTGGATACTATCCAAAAGCATGGAAACATTGGGAGTTAGAATGGATAGACATTGCAGCAATGCGCTAAAAGTTGCTAAATACTTTGAAGGTAATTCCCAACTCAATGCAGTAAAATACCCGTTCTTAAAATCTCATCCTCAATATGATTTGGCAGTAAAGCAAATGAGTCAAGGTGGAGGAATCATCACTTTAGACCTTAAGGGAGGAGGAGAAAGAGCCCAAGGCTTTATCGATGAACTGAAAATGATTTCAGTTACTGCCAATTTGGGAGACAGCAGAAGCATCATCACCCATCCTGCGTCTACCACCCACAGCAAGCTTTCGGAGGAGGAGAGAGAAAGAGTGGGTATAAGCAATGGATTGATTCGCCTTTCTGTTGGATTAGAGCATCACGAAGATATTATTGCTGATGTAGAAAGAGCCTTGGATCTTAGTAGAAAGTAAAAATAAAAAGGTTGTCTCTCGACAACCTTTTTACATATCTACCAGGTTGTATATTTGAGTTTAGGAAAAGCACGAATCACATCTGAAAGACTTATTTGACCTATTAACCTTCCATCCTTCAAAACAGGAAATCTTCTAATTTTTAGTTCTAAAAATTTTCCTGCAGCATCAAATAATGATAAATCAGGAGTTAGGGTAATCACATCTCGGGTCATATACTCACTTACCTTTCCGGGAAACCCAGGGGTATTGGTATATTTTCCTTTGATTATTTCCCGAAGACAGTCCACCTCAGATATAATTCCAACCAGAGCTCCAGACTCATCGACCACAGGCGCTCCGGAAATTTTTTTCTTAGTCAAAACTTCCATTACCTTATCAATGGTGTCATTCGGCCCGAATGTCACAAGATTGGTACTCATATGATCTTTAACCAAAATCTGATCAATAGGAGACTTCTTTGGTTCTACTTCCCTTACTCCTTGAAAACTTTTTACCATAGTCGAAAGAATTTTAGTGAATGTATAAGATACTAAAATTCTTTGGTTTATAAAACTCAATATTGATTTTTACTTTAATTATAAAATAAAATTGTTTTATATTTATTTATTCAAAATATTATTCTTAATAAGTAAAATTGGAGTCCAGTAATTATTTAATTTGTTGCTGCTCTTTGGCGCCTCAAATAACCCAGCAATCACGTCTAAATCGCCATCTGAGTCAATATCACCAACTGCCAAAGAGGTGATATTTTTATCCTTAAAAGTTTGAATTGTGTACGGTTTGAACTCTACTTCTTTCTGATCATTTTCAAAAAATACAATTTCACTATGCATTTCTTGATTTAGCGAATTATATGATGAACTGACCACTATATCTAAATCACCATCTAGATCAAAATCCTCCACAAAAAGTGAAGTCCCAAAATGAAGTGGGAAAAACCATTCTTCCTCGAATTCCAAAGCTCCTTTATTCAAAAAGACTCTAATACCTTGATAATTTTTGGGTTCCGGACTTAAATTGGAATTCGCTCCATTTAATAGAACAATATCAATTAAGCCATCTTGATTAATATCTTTTATTGCGAAATCAGTAATACCAAAAGAGGGGTGAAACTTTAACAATTCTCTTTCTTTAAACTCCCCTTTTCCTAGGTTTTCCCAATAATAAACTCCACCTGTAGCCTTTGAAAATATACCAAATACATCTAAATCCCCATCCGAATCAAAATCAAGCAAAACCGTCTTCTTAGAACCTGGATTACTGTTAATTACCATCTCTTCGAGTTTATTATTTTTCGATAGATAGACACTTAACTTTCCTATGTGATTTCCAAAATGTGAAATCACATAATCTTCTATTGAATCCATATTTAGATGACCGAAAGAAACATGAACAGGTCGAATTAAGCCTTCATTTAACCTGATTTTGGACCAAGAATTTTTCTCTGCATAGTGTTCTAAAACTCCAGCTGAATCTTGATTTGAATAAATTTTATTCATTGCTAGCAAACTCAAGCCTTCGCCATTTCCTACTAAATAAACTGGAAAAAGAGGAGTGGATATAGAGTCTAAAATGATTGGCTTATTTTTCAAATCAATCTGGAAAAGGCCCTTCTCACTATCTCCCAACCAAACTAGGCCAGATTTATCTACAAGGACTAGAGTAGTAATGTTGGAATAGGACCTAGGCATTTCTATCTCATTCGCTTCCAGCCAAGCGACTTTTGCTTTTACATTAGTTGTTCTTTCATTTGGTGGAAGCTCGGTTGGTGCCTCTTGTAAATAATATTCTTTGAGCTTATCCCAATCCTTTTTCTTAATAAGAGGAATTTTGGCATATACCCCATCTGGCACCCCCAAATCCTCTGGCAGAGGAACCCCAAAGTCCTCTTCCAAATAAAGCCCCATCCTCCTTCTCATATCCGGAAGCACATTGTTTTCCCAAGTAGCTTTATCCAACACCTCTGGTTCAGGTTTTAGGTGGCAGTTGCCACAATAGACATCAGCAAGTTGCTTTCCATCCAACTTTAAGTCCATTTGTGAAAGCTGATAAAGAGTTGGAATTGGTTGCTTTCTCTCTGAAATAGGATTACAGGATGAACCTATCGCGATTAGTGCAAAAAGAAGTAGGATAATCCTCATGAGGCAAATGCTTTCAAGAAATTCTGAACTTTAGCAGCGTCAATCCCTAAATGCTCGAAGAATGAATTTTCGTCAGGAGAAAACTTTACTTCTGAGTATGTAAACCGATTTTCGGATCTCACTTTAACCTTACATGAAGCATGGATTTCCTTGAAATTTTCAAAAGATTGAAGCTCTTTCACATGTGCTGGTTCTGAGCCTCCCCCTGGCATTATGATGATTCGATTTCCAGCTTTTTCCAGCATTCGCTTGATGGTATTTATACCCTCTGAAACCGAATTTTTTGCACCTGAAGTAAGAATTCTGGCGAATCCACAATCCACTATATCCTCCAAGCTTTCTAATGGATTTTTACTGACATCAATTGCTCTATGAAAGGTACAGGGTTTACCAGCAGCTGATTTCAAAAGTGTATTGCACGCTGCTTTATCCACTTCACCGTTTGGCTTAAGTGCTCCAAAAACAAATCCGTCTGCTCCCATCTCTCCCAATATTTGAATATCTCTCTTCATCACCTCTAACTCTCCTTTGCTATAACAAAAATCCCCGCCTCTTGGTCGAATCATTACAAAAATTGGGATTTGAACCGTTTCTTTTAAAACCTTCAACATACCAGCCGAAGGAGTTTCCCCTCCCTCCAAGAAGCTCCCACATAACTCCAATCTATGAACTCCAAAATCAGCTGCATCTAAAGCCGATCTCAAATTGAAAACAGGTGCTTCTAAAATATACTGATTCATACTAATAATGACTTTTTGAATCAATCAAGATATTTTCTTGAGTAGTCCCCTTGGCAAAATTGAAACCCGGATGAACTGCATAAGCTCCGATCTGACCTTCCTTATTGATAGCAAGAAACCCAGCCTGAATATCCTTGATGTCCTTTTTATTTTTGGCTATCAATCTTCTGACAGCTTCCTCACATGCTTCCTGCGGAGTTCTTCCCTGCCGCATCAGCTCCACAATCAGAAAACTCCCACAAATTCTGATAATCGACTCTCCTAATCCGGTAGCGGTAGCTGCTCCCACTTCATCGTCTACATAAAGACCCGCACCGATTATAGGACTATCCCCCACTCTGCCATGCATTTTATAAGCCAATCCACTGGTTGTACAACTTCCCGCAAGCCTTCCTGAGGCATCCATACCTATCATTCCAATAGTATCGTGATTTTCTATATTGATCACCGGCTTGTATTGGCTGGTCTTTTTCCACTCCTCATAGGCTTTTGCGGCTTTGGGACTTAAAATCTCTTTTTCTATCGGGAAACCTTCAGCAATGGCAAACTGCCTGGCACCCTCACCAGCCAACATTACATGTGGCGTCTTTTCCATCACTGCTCTAGCCAAACTAATAGGATGCTTTACCTGCCGCACAAAGGCCACAGAACCACAAGAACCGTCACCTTTCATAATGGACGCATCTAAAGTAGTAATCCCTTCTCTATCAGGTAAACCCTGGAGCCCAACTGATAAATTATCAAGATCCAACTCTGTGTCTTTTACCCCTGCTTCTACTGCATCTACTATGTTCCCTGACTCTTGAAGTTTCTTCAAAGCGGCCTCATTGGCAGGTAAGCCATGATTCCAAGTTGACAAAATCAAAGGCTTCTCTCCATTTACTAATCCTTGTTTTTTTTGAGTAAAGGCTTGAGAAACTCCAGGTATAAAAATGGCAGAACCTAAAAGGGATTGCTTGATAAATTTTCTTCTTTGGGACATTAGGCTTAATTTAGGTTTTGGGGTTTAAAATCCATTTCAAATCCCTAAATAAGCCTTTTTTCGCACAAATCCTTATAAAATTCCATGAGACCCTATATCCTAAAAGAAGCAAATTGGAAAGCTCTAAAGACACATCGATTTGACCTTGCTGTTCTCCCTTGGGGAGCCACCGAGGCTCATAATTACCATATGCCTTATGGCACAGATGTGTACGAAGCAGATGCGATTGGTGAAGAAGCAGGAAAAAAAGCTTGGGAAAAAGGTGGCAATGTTGTGATTCTCCCCACCATTCCATTTGGGGTCAATACAGGTCAGTCTGATATTTATTTGGACATGAATCTAAATCCAAGCACTCAGTTTGCCATTTTGAAGGATTTGATTGAAGTATTGAATCGACAAGGAACAAAAAAGCTCCTGATTCTCAACAGTCATGGGGGAAATGACTTTAAAACTGCACTTCGGGAACTGGGTCTCCAATATCCAGACATGATGCTCTTTACCTGCAATTGGTTTCAGGCTTTAGACAAAACTCAATACTTCGAAGAAAGTGGGGATCATGCGGATGAAATGGAGACTGCGTTGATAATGCATTTGCATCCTGAATTAGTATTGCCGCTTGAAGAAGCTGGAGATGGAAAAGAAAAGAAATCCGTAATAGCAGGTGTCAGAGAAAAATGGGCGTGGGCAGAAAGAAAATGGTCTCAGGTAACTGAGGATACTGGAATTGGGAATCCAAAAAAAGCCTCCCCTGAAAAGGGAAGGCGCTATTTTGAGGACGTTACAGACAAAGTTGCGGAGTTGATTTTGGACATTTGCTCTGTCAACTCCAATGAACTCTATCGCTAATTAATCTAATACAGATAAGTCAAAGTCTTTTACTGCTCCAGTATAGTCTACTACTTTAAGGGATTTAAGGCCTTTAGGAAGTATAATTTCTCTGGAAGATTGGGATAAAAACCCAGATCCATGATTTACTTCTATGCGTTGGGTTTTCCCATTTTCAAGTTCAACCAAAATAGCTGATACTTCCTGACTAGGTTCAATAGACTGAGATTCTTGATTTTTGCTACGAAACACCTTTAATTCTCCTCTATTTTGAGAAGCAATATAAAGTGGGCTACCATTTACGGAGCTTAGTTTGACCAATGCTTTAGCATCTCCCGGCACAATGAAACCACTCTTATCTGACTTGGCTGGAGTAAAACCACCTTTACCATCTCCCAATAATACCAAGCCATTTAGGGCATCCAACCTTCCAATAAAGATTTCATTTCCAAAATCATTTCCGACCAGGAGTATGTCCAAGAAACCATCTTGATTTACATCTTCCGCCAGAATACCATTTACAGGAGCTAGTTGAGCTAAACTTGGCAATTCATGAATTTTAAACTTTCCATTACCTAGATTTTCCACATAAGAGGATCGATCATAATTTCCTGTCAAAATCAAGGCATCTTTTCTTTCTTCTTCAGAAAAAAGAGTTTGCTCAGTACTCAAAGCATAAAGCTTATATCGCTCAAACTTCCTCCTAAACAATATACTTTGGCCATATAAATCATCCCAAAAATGACTTGGGAAAGATTCATATGCTCCTTGCCTATTTTTATACCAAGCAAAAGTTACAGGATCTACACTTCCATTGTTATCAAAGTCTTTGGCATATATTTTCACCGGCCTTTCGAAGGTTGGATGAAAATGATTATTTGCTCCAAGATTCCCCACCACAAAATCCATATCTCCATCTTGGTCAAAATCACCTGACTGAATGGAATTCCACCACCCTAGATGATTTTCCAATCCCGTTTCAACTTTTTTAAGTTGGGATCCATCATTTTTAAATAATGTAATCGGCATCAATTCACCTACTACTATCAAATCCATCAATCCATCACTATCAACATCAGACCAGATTGCATCTGTAACCATTCCTACCGTCCTTAATTCCGGCGCAATTTGATCAGTTACATCTTCCAATATTCCCTGATTATTCTGCAATAGATAACTATTCTCAGGATAAGGATATTGTGCGATGGGAGTTCGGCCACCAACGAAAAGGTCAATAAACCCATCCTGATTAAAATCAGCAGCCCTTACAGTACTGCCACTGGCTTTGATCGCGTTGAAATTTTTATCGAGGGAGAAATTACCAGCTCCATCGTTGAGATAGACCCTATCCGTGTATTCTGCAGAATTGGTTGGAAATTCATTACTACCGCTGACTAGGTATAAATCCAAATCTCCATCATTATCCAGGTCTATCAATAAAACCCCCATTTCTTCGAAATTTGGATTTCCTTCAGGTAATAAATCTCTTTGAGAGAAAGTGCCATTTCCACTCTGTAAGAATACTTGAGGATGGAACCCAGAGGAAGAACCAATAATCAAATCTTCCATTAAGTCCCCATTGATATCCCCTACAGCCAAGGCCGGTCCATATTGAGTTAACTTATGAGGAAGAGTTCTCTGGACATTGAAATCTATTTTATCATTTTCCTGATGAACATAAACAAGCCCAAGGTTTTGAGAAACCTCTTCAAATAAGGAGTCCTCAGAGCTTTCATCTAGGATTGCCAATTGGTTGGGGCCTTGATTTGCTGTTTTGTATGAAACCTCGACTTTGGAATTTAATTCAGGGGATGACAATTCATTTACTTTTCCATCAGGCCAAATAACCTTGAGGCTTGTAATACTTTGGCCGGCTGGAATTCCAAAATGTAAAACCTCCTCGATAGAAGACATATAGCCCCTGATAACTTGTTGTTCCTGGAAAAGCTGATTGCCATCCGATAAGCTGACAATGACCTTACTGCCTAATCCTTGGGAGTTTTGAACAGGGCCCTGAAGTTTGACTCTTAAATACCCTCCTTTTTCTTTTTTCTCATTCAGTTTGTTTTCAAAAACAAAAGCTGGATCATTGATATTATTGATCACATAATCCAAGTCTCCATCTAAATCCAAGTCCACCAAAGCTGCTCCATTGGAAAAAGATGGTTTATCCAAACCCCAATCCTTCCCAGTATCTTTGAAAGTCAGGTCTCCTTGATTTTTGAAAGCATAGTTAGGAATTTTAACAATCGGAATTGAATCCAGAAGTTGCCGGACGGTAGCAATACTCCCCACGTCAGCCCGATAATTTGCAAAGTCCTTATCAGTGATGTCCCTTGGAAAACCGTTAGTCACCAATAAATCTCTTTGTCCATCATTATCCACATCTCCAAATAAAGGGGACCAAGACCAGTCTGTTTGATAAATCCCTGCATACATCCCAATTTCACTAAATGGGGCTTTTTCTCCATTATTGAGATGAAGCATATTTCGCACATGCTGATATTCATAGCCCCATTGTTCATTACTGATATACACCTGGTAAGAGTTCTTACCTATCGTAGTCTTTTTTCTGTAATTATCCTCTCCCAGCATGTCTAAGGTGATAAGGTCAGGTTTGAGATCATTATTAAAATCTGCAATATCTGATCCCATAGAAAACTGGCTTTGATGTTTTAGCTTTTGAGAGGATTGGTTTGAAAAGGTCCCATCCTGATTATTGATGTATAGGATATCATTAGTCACATAATCATTGGAGACATGAATGTCCGGCCAGCCATCATTATTGAGGTCTGCGATTAAAAGTCCTAGACCGAAACCTTCAATGGTAATGCCAGCTTCAAGAGTAACATCAGTAAAGGTTCCATCTCCATTATTTCTATAGAAAGCATCATTATTGATTGCCGAGCCATCAGTAATTTTTTCTCTATAATTAGAAGGAATGATTTTACTTTGCTCGTTATTCAAGACATATAAGTCCAGATCACCGTCCAAATCATAGTCGATAAACGCAGCTCCCATCCCATTACCGGCATCAGCAATTCCATAGCTTTCTGCCATTTCTTTGAAAGTGATTTGCCCCTCTGCATTATTTCCCTGGTTGACAAAAAGTAAGTTGTTTCGTTCTCCCGGCCCTGTTTTCATGGCAGAAACAACATAGATATCCATCCATCCGTCACCATTGATATCAACCACAGCTGAGCCCGTGCACCAAAAGTTTGCTGCTTCGATTCCTGCCAAAGCAGATACGTCTTCAAACTTAAAATCACCTTGATTAAGGTATAATTTATTGGAAACCTGATTTCCTGTAAAAAACAAATCCGGGTATCCATTTTGATCAAAATCCGCAATTGCTACACCTCCACCATTGAAAATGTATTCATCAGTTAAAATATTGAATGAGTCGGTTTCTATAATCTCATTATTAAATGAAACTCCGGTTGATTCAGGTGATTTTAATTCAAATAAGGTATCGGACTTTTTGCAGGAAATGAGTAAAATTCCTCCTAATAAAGCCAAATAAAAGGATAGGTTCTTCATAGGTAAATTGGGTGAATGAGTCAGCTATGAAATTAGCATATCTCTTGAAAGTCTCGAAATAAAAAAGGGCTTTTAACAAACAAAGGACAAAAAAAAGAAGGCCCGAAGGCCTTCTTAATAATTTCTAGTTTCTAGAAAATTAGAAACCAGGGTTCTGAATAAGTATGTCAGATCCCACCAAGTCAATTTGATCTTGAGGAATTGGTACCAAACGGAACTTGTCAGTGAACTTAGCTCCACCTAGAGCTCCAGTAAGGATAGTTCCATCCAAAGCTAGGTAGAAATCAAGCTCTGCCTGAACTGTATTCCATCTTACTAAGTCATAGAATCTGTGACCTTCCATCCCCAACTCAAGCAAACGCTCCATGCGAACAGCTCTTCTGGCTAATGCAGCATCTGTCCAAGGAGCAGTGTAAGTAGATACCACATAATTAGCAGCCATGGTACCATCAGCTCTCATCAACTTAGAGTTCATTGCTCTTGTACGAACTCTATTGACTTTAGCTCTAGCACTTTCCAAGGCTCCTGTTTCAATATCTGCTTCTGCAGACATCAATAACACATCTGCAAATCTGATGATCATATAGTTAATACCAGTATATCCTGGAGTCCAAGAAGAGTTATCTTGGAAAGAACCTTGCTCAGATCTTTCGTAAACATACTTCTTAGGAGAATAAGGTCCACCATTTGGTTGGTTTCTAATCCAGGCAGCACCTGGATGATCTTGCCAATCCAAATAAGGAATTCCTCTTCTACCTACAGTATGATCAAGTCTTGGATCAAGATTTCCAGTATCTGGAGTAAATGCCTGATCGGAATTTAAGCCCATGTCAGATTTTACTCTGTTTCCAGGGTTATTGTAAGACTTATCCAAAAGAGGAAGACCGTTAGCATCAGTTCTGAATGCATTGACAAAGGTGAAAGATGGCTGGAAGAATCCACAACAGTTACCTGGGCCTGCTGGACCTGTATTGTATGGAAAATTCAAGTCAAACATTGGGTTGGCATTTGCCACTGACCCCGTATTTGCAGCTGATTGATAAGCCCAAACAGATTCCTGATGGTTATCATTTGCTCCTCTGAACATGTCATCATAATAAGGAACCAAGTCATACTTCAATCCATTGGAAGTAACTCCATTTGCAATCACATCGTCAAACAAGGTTTTCGCTTGAGCAAATTTTCCTTGATAAAGCAATGCTTTAGCCATGTAAGCTTTTGCAGCCCATGAATTAACACGGCCTACTTGAGCTTGGGTAGGAGGTAAGTTATCAATAGCAAACTGGAAATCTGCTTCGATAAATGGCCAGAGGTCTTTATCATTTTTCACATCTTCCAAACCACTACCGTAATCCACGGTCTCGTCCACGTAAGGAGTATTATTATAATCCCTCTTCAACTCGAAATAGTAGTGCCCTCTCAAGAATCTCGCTTGCGCACTAATTCTCTTTTTATCTGCCTCAGTTACATCAGGTCCAGGATTGTTCAATAGTCTTAGAACGTTATTTACTCTTGCTATCCCTTCGTAACAAACATTCCACTTTGATCCCATTTCACCTCCAGCAGCGTCATTTTCATAACGCTGAATTGGGTTAATAGTAGTGAAATCACCCGGGTCAGTACCTTTATTGGCCTCTCCCCCTCTAATACTTCCCCAAACCCAGTTGGATGGGGATCCCAAGCGGTTTCCTCTACCATTCACCTGTGAATAAGCTGCTATCAAAGAAGCTTCAATCCCCGCAAGGGAGGAAAGCTGAGCTTCCGCTAGCAAGCCTGTAGGCGCAACGTCAAGGAAATCATCGCTACAACTCACTGCTACCATCATCATTGCTGATGACAATAGGGCTCCGATTTTTAATTTAAAATTGTTCATTTGATTTAATCTATTATAGTTTCTATAACTCGATTCGCTTTAATGTGTTTAGCTTAGAAGCTGACATTCAGACCCAAAGTATAACCTCTGGTAACAGGGTAGTTACCTACGTCGATACCAAATGTCAAGTCAGCATCACCACCTACCGCAGGGTCAAGACCCTGATATCCTGTGATTGTAAATAAGTTGTTTGCAGATGCAAATACTCTCAATCTTTCAATTCTCCATCTCTGAAGCAAGTTTTGAGGAAGCGTGTAACCTAAAGTCACGTTCTGCAATCTCAAATAAGATCCATCTTCTACATAGTAGCTATTCTCAACAGTTGAAGTAGAGAATGTAGAAGAACGGTCTACGATTGGAACAGTAGCATTGGTATTGGAAGGACTCCAAGCATTTTTCAATCTTTCTGAAATAGCTGCTCCTTCGAATGTAGAGAAGAAGTCAGTAAACCACTTAGACTGGTTCCATACTTCGTTTCCGATAGAAGTATACAAGTAAGCTGACAAGTCAAATCCTTTATAACCTACTGTGAAGTTTACACCACCAGTAAAATCAGGAATTGGATTACCAAGAACTTGTCTATCCTCAGGAGTAATTACTCCATCACCATCTGTATCTTCATACTTGAATCTACCAGGAGCGGCACCAGCCTGAGTAGCGTGAGAGTTCACATCCTCTTGGCTTTGGAATAGGCCTACTACTTTATATCCGAAGAAAGTAGACAAAGGCTGACCAACTTGGTTACGGATTGGACGAATGCCTCTATACGCAGGGTTTACGGAAGTAATGATTTCCAAACCTGGAGCAAGAGATACGATCTCATTTTTCAAAGTAGATCCTGTTACTGTCAACTCATAAGTCAATGAAGAAGAAAGGTTACCTCTGGTTGTTACCAAAAGGTCTAAACCTCTATTCAACATTTCACCGATGTTTACCGCAGGCGCTGCCGCGTTACTACCAGCTGTCAATGGAATTGGAACAGTAAACAATAAGTCTTTAGTATCTTTTCTCCACCAGTCAAAGATAACATCCAAACGACCGTTGAAGAATGTACCATCAAAACCGATGTTTTGAGTAACAGCAGTTTCCCACTGTGCATTAGGGTTACCGATTCTTGTTCTTCTGAATCCAATAATCGCAGAAGAGTTAGTACCACCTATATCGTAAGAAGAAGCTCCCACTGTTCCTCCAAATAGAGAGAATTGGTTGTTTGGATCCACGTTATTGGAGTTACCCATTTGTCCCCATCCACCACGGATTTTCAAATCATCAATCCAAGTAGCTGATTGCAAGAATTGCTCAGAAGAAAGTCTCCAAGCTGCAGAAAACGCAGGGAATACACCATATCTGTTATTTGCACCGAATCTTGAAGATCCATCTCTACGCACGACAGCACTGAATAAGTACTTATCGTTGAAGGTATAATTCACACGACCAAATAGAGAGTAGAAGTTTACACCTCTAAATAGTCCAGAGTTTACTTGTCTGGTAGAAACAGGCAAGTTGGAGATATTTACGAAATCTGGATCTCTTGAGAATGGATTCTGACCCGAAGCATCAATATTTCTACCAGCACCTGTATTCAAGGCCTCCTGACCTAAGATCACGTCAAATGCGTGCTTATCAAAGGTTTTCTTCCAAGATAAAGTATTGGTAAAGGTCCAAGCAAAATTGAATCCGGAGCCTTCGTTATACCCAAATGCAGAGTTGTTTTCAGAGTTTTCATACTGCAATCTGGAATAACCCCAGTAGTAATAGTTGTTATACTGACCACCGATGCTAGATCTGAATCTCAAATCTTCCATCAAATCGTACTCAGCATAAATATTACCGAAGACATTCGCGTTAAAGTTTCTGTTGTCTCTCTGACCGTCTCGGTTAGCAACTGGGTTTCTTGGATTGTTGAAACCTCTTGCCGCAGTACCTGCATATCCACCAAATTCATCGTAAACCGGAATGATAGAAGGCATACGGAAAGCTTGAAGAATATCATTTTCATCATCTGATACACCACGACCACCGGTACCACCTTGCTGACCTAATACCTGACGGTAGGTAGCTTGGAAGTTTTCGCCGATTCTGAATTTCTTGGTCACATCAAATTCAGAGTTTGCTCTGAATGTCAATCTTCTAAAGTTATTCACGATCATGATACCAGCTTGATCCTGATATCCCATACCGATGAAGAATCTGCTTGATTCAGATCCACCATTCAAACCAATTGAATGTCTGTTCAAAGGAGCATTTCTCGTTAAAGCCTGATACCAATCGGTACCTTCTCCTGTAGCAGCTCTTACCAATTGGTAAACTGGACCCTTTGTTGGGTCAATATTGTATTTTGCTCTTTCTTCTTCAATTCTTTGAGGAGAGAAAGGACCAGAAACACCTGCAGCACCACCCACATTAATGTAATATGGCAATACAGGAGTAGCTCCTGTTCCAAATTGAGGGTGACTGTAGTTTGGAGATCTTCCGTCTATACGAGCTTGGTTTGTTTCAGCCAACCAAGTAAATGTTGCGAAATCCTGAGGATTCATCATGTCAAGTCCTTGACCCGGAGTGGTTAAACCGAACATACCATTATAATCTACTCTTAATTTTTGGTTACCTCTTCTACCTCTTTTAGTAGTATAGATAATTACACCGTTTGCTGCTCTAGCACCGTAGATTGAAGCTGCTGCTGCATCTTTCAAGACAGTAGTGGACTCAATATCATCCGGATTTAAGAAATCAGTGGATTGAACTGGAACCCCATCCACAACATACAGTGGCTCATTACCTCCGAAGGCACCGAAACCACGAACACGAATAATAGAAGAAGTACCTGGCTGACCGTTTGTAATTACGGTAACACCTGAAACTCGACCTTGAAGGGTTTGCTCAATATTACCAGTTGGTATTACTGTCAAATCCTTTGGATCGACTGTGGCGATAGCACCTGTAGTTTCTCTACGGCTATCAATTGTATAACCTGTTACAACCAACTCCGTAAGAGTTTGCTCATCAGGTCTCATTTTGACATCAACAACACTTCTATTTCCTACAACCTGCTCGATTTTGGCGTAGCCGATGAAGGAGAAAACTAGAACTGCCTGATCATTAGGCACATTAAGGGAGAATTTCCCATCAATGTCTGTGGCGGTTCCCGTGGTTGTTCCTTTCACTAAAACAGAAACACCCGGTAGCCCCACATCATACTCATCTAGCACAGTACCAGTAACTACGCGTTGCGCCATGGCAACCGAACTGGCAAATACTAAGAGCAATATTAAAGCGCTTAGACTTTTGTAAACATTTTTCATAAACATAGATAGATTGGGTAACAAGATTAATCTCAAATACTTGTTTGTTAATTGATTTGTGCAATCGTTTGCGATTATTCTTAAAATAATTGCAATAGGTATTGTCTGAAATTTCAGAACTCTATTGCCGTTATACCGTGGTACGAATACCTGCAAAAGGAGAGTTTCCTCTTAGGTTTGAGAGCATCCAGCGATGCCATTTGAGAGATGGAAAATAGCTAGGTAGTATAGGTCATAGGCAGAATTTTGGGTTTCATTGTAATCTTAATCATCAATGTTAATTATTCTTAAACAAATATCAAATTTCTAGAGGTTAAATATTATTTGGCGATTTGAGTCTTTCAGAAAGACATTATTCCACATTTTTAGTAATACTCATAACAATTTAGATGTTTTATAGCTGAAAGAAAACCTGTTTTCGCCCTTTTTTGAAAAATTTCTCCAAAAAAGCGAAACTTTTTACCCCAAAATTCGAAAGAGTTCTATTTCAAAAATTTTATTTACTCCTTCTAAGAATCTGAAAAAATTCAGGAATTCCTCTTAATTCATCGAAATTTGGATCTATCAAGGCTTTAAGATAAAGGGACTCATTGGCAGCAACTGCTTTTTCCAATTGGATCATGGCGACTTCTTTTTGTCCGCTATTTATGGCAACCAGCGCTAAGCCATAATAACCATAACCAAAATCTCTACTTCGAATCACAGATTCTTCAAAGGCAAGGGAGGCCTCTCCGTAATTACCCGCTAAAAAATAAGCCAGCCCCTTATTAAAAAAGTCCGCTGGATCAGTAAATGCATAATCATATCTCAAGGTTGCCAACTTATAATCACCCCTCAAAATATCCAGAGCACCTCTCAAACTTTCATTTATCATCAAAAACTCAGGATCTCTGGTCAAAACAGAGGCCCCCGAAAGATATTTATATGCTTCCCAGTAATTTCCTTTCAAGGCATAAATCTGCCCCAAGTTATGGAGTGAATAGGGATTATTTTCAAGTTTAATGGCCTGTTGCAATAACCATTCTGCCTCATTCCAAAGATTTTCCTGAACATCTCTATCCAAGGTTCGCTGAGCCTCTCTCATTCTCACTAATCCTAAATTATTATAAGGCAAAGGGGACCTAAATAAAGTGGTCATTTTAGAATAAATTCTGGCTTTTTCTTCCAATCTCGGCGCAGTCTCTCCAGCAATAGCCCAGTCTAGAAATGAAAGTTTGGAGGTTGCAATATTCTCTTCCAGCTCTTGCCGTAAAATGGCAGTCTTTTCAGTTCCCAATCCTGATCCAGGTTTTGCTATTATTTCCACTTTCGCTACTCTCAACTTGGGAAACAACTGACGGGAAAGCTGATCGAAGCCATTAATTGATCTCAATTGTTCCTGCTGCGTTAAAAAATCTTCCCCATTCATCAAAATCGCATAGTAGCTGTCTTTTTTGGAGGTGGAAAGTTCAGGGAAATCTCTTAAAAGAAGTCGAAGGTCAAACCAATCATTCCACCGGGAAGAGACTTGAATGATGGAATCTCTGAGTAATAAATTTCTTTTGACGATTTCGCTTTTTATAGAAGTTGCCCTATCCATTCCCAAGCGACTACTCCTTCCCTCCCTTTGTTCTGGGGATTGCAAACCCGTAATTTTCACTGAAACGATAGCAGGATTTTCTGTCAAAAAGGAAGTCATATCCTCAAAAACTGATTCATTGGAGGAGTTTTTTAAATAATTCGATTCACCTGGGTTGAAAAAAAACTGAAATTCTCTGTTTCTAACCGCTTCTCGACCTGTCACTCCAACCGGAATAGCCAATCCAACAGTAGGGATTTGTTCATCAGGAACAACTCTTCCTATTTTTGCTAAAAAAGGAGTTGTGTCAACCCCCTTTCTTAAAATCTTAATTTCATAGGGTTGATTACTGGCTTTTTTACCTTGAAAAAATCGTGCCTCCAATACCGCTGATTCCATCCAAGGTTTAAATGGGATCTTGAAATCCTTCTCTACAGCATAGTCAGAAAGGTTTTTCTTTAAACTCAACATTCCAAAATTGATGCTATCTGTCTCAGATTTCCACACAAGCTTCATCTGTGGGTTTCTGGGAGTCATTACAGATTCAATTGGAATTTTTCCTTTCACTGTAAATCTCACAGAGTCTCGCAGATAAACCAGTTTTTCTTGCTTAACATCAATATCATTTAGAAAACGTAAGTCCTGCCCAAAGGAGAACTGAACTAACATACTCAAAATGAGAAAATTGAATATTTTTATTTTCTTTAAAAACAATCGGGCAGACATTTTGCTTTTGTAATCCTAAATTGAATTTTTGTAACTTACAACCAAACTAAACCATCAACGTCATGCAAAAACTGAAACTGTTTTTCGAAGAAAGCGCCTTCGGTGTTTGTTCCAGACTTGGAGAGAAACTTAATTTCCCCATTGATAGTATTCGCTTATTTTTCATTTATTCATCCTTCATAACACTGGGTTCGCCGGTGATCATCTACGTATCCATGGCAATGATGATGAAAATTCGAAAGTACTTTAGAAAAATGAACAACCCAGTTCTTTTTGATTAAAGTCTATCAAAAGTTTTCTTTCGGTTCACCCAAAAGTCCCAGTAAATCCAATAAGAGGGACCTTTTTTGCTAAATTTCTTCTTCCCTTTAGTTTTCAAAAACTGTTCCTTACTTTCAAAAAAATCATCATATCCACGAAAGATAGCTTTACCAAACTCTTTTTTCCCATTTAGGATATAGGCTAGGGCTGCCAATATTTCTACTACAAACTTTAGAATAAAAATTACAGCAAAATTGAAGGTTGATTCTGCCTTATAAATCAAACTAATGCTATTCTTGATGTTTAGGTAGAGTTTTTTGGGGCTGCTTCTGTCAAGAGTTGCACCGCCCAAATGGTAAACAACAGAATCGCCTGTATATGCAATTTTCCAACCTGCTTGCTGCATCCTCACACAGAGATCAATTTCTTCCATATGCGCAAAAAAATGAGCATCAAAGCCTCCATGTTCAAAAAAACAAGCTGATCTAATCGCCAAACAAGCTCCGGAAGCCCAATCTACCAGACAAAAATCATCATATTGCCCTTTGTCCTCCTCAATTACATTCCAAATTCTCCCCCGGCAATAAGGGTAATATAAGGTGTCTAAAAAACCACCGCCTGCACCTGCATAATCAAAAACTTTAGGATTTTGGGCAGATAAGATCTTTGGCTGAAGAGCTGCTATTTTTTCGTCTCTTTGAAAAGCTTCCAGCAGCTTGCAATCCCAACCTTCTGTAACCTCAACATCTGAATTGAGCAAAATAAAAAATTCGTACTTCCCTCTTAGCTGCTCCAAACCCCAATTGTATCCACCTGCGTAGCCGAAATTTTCAGAAAGAGAGATGAGTTGAACTTGGGGAAAATCCTTCTCGAGGATGGCTATGGATTGATCCTGGCTAGCATTGTCAATTACCCAAATTTCAGATTGGGAAAACTTTATAACAGAAGGGAGGAAGCGTTTGAGCATTTCCTCCCCGTTATAATTTAAGATGACAATTGCGCAGTTTTGCATCCTCCTGATGATAGGTTATTGATAAAAAAATCTATAAATGGTCACTCATTAAAACCTTTTCCTTAAAGGCTTTTCATTTTCTGACCTAATCTCATTTTATCCAAACATGCTGCCTAGATCCATTCCGGGAATATTAGGAATCATCCCTTCAGTCGCTGACTTCATTTCAGCTTTTATTTTGACCTCAATTGCTTCCAAAGCAATATTTGTTGCTGCAACCACCAGGTCACTGAGCATTTCCTTATCATTAGGGGTTAACAGTGACTCATCCATTTCAATTTTCATCACTTTACGCTCCCCGTTGACTGTTACTTTTACTAATCCACCACCGGATTCTCCTTCAGCAGTCAGATGAACAAGCTTGGCTTGGGCTTCTTTTATTTTAGCCTGAGCCTCTTTTACCTTATTCATCATGTTCATCAAATCAAACATAGCTCTATAATTTTATTTTATGATTTCTTGAATTTCAAACTTTTATTTCGAATTAAACCCTTTTAGAAATTTTCACTGTTAAAAATGCAACATTAACCAAGTAAACTCTGTCTGTAGGAATATCAAACCATTTAGTTATGAAGTCGATAGTCCAAATTGATAAAGAGCAGGTTAAGAATCTGAGCTTTTCCAAAAAAGAGGTGATCTCTACCCCTGAAGAAAGGAAAATTCGATCTCAAAAACTGGAGAGATCGCAGACCCTTGGCAATTTACTGCATTCGAAAGTACGTATCACTTTCTGTACGGCTGAAGATCAAGTTTACGAAGTCAATACCACTGTTTGGGCTGTTGGGCCAGAATACATAGTACTAAAAGGAGGAGTAACTATCCCCACCAATTCTATCCTTTCTGTGGAATAAACTCCAAAACTGTCTTTATAGCATCCTCAACTCTCAAGTTTTCCTGAACTCCTGTTTCAAGGTTCTTTAGCGCAATAGTTTGGGATTCTATCTCTTGGTCTCCACAAATTGCTGCAAACTGAATCTGATTTTTACTCGCATAATCCAGTTGCTTTTTCATTTTAGCCTGGTCTGGATAGATTTCAGAAACAATCCCTGCTGAGCGTAAACGGGTCAGAATACTTAAGGCATATTGATACCCTTTCTGATCAAAATGGGTCAATAATACCTGCGTGCCCTGTGCAGTTGACTGAGGAAATAAATCCAGCTCCTCCATCACATCATAGATTCTATCTACTCCAAAGGAAAACCCTACGCCGGAAACCCCGTCCATACCGAAAACTCCGGTCAAGTTATCATATCGTCCACCACCACTAACGGATCCTATGGAAACATGATTGACTTTTACTTCGAAAATTGCTCCAGTATAATAAGACAAACCCCGAGCTAAAACCATATCCAATTCCACATGACTCAGATCTTCACCCATGGCCTGTAGAATTCCGAAAGTATCTTTCAATTCCTCCACTCCCTGCAAGCCTACTTCACTACCGGCTAGGAAATTTTTGAGAAAGTCTAATTTTTCCTGCACTCCGCCAGTGAAATTGATTAAAGGAGTAAGCTTCTGGATGGATTCATTTTGGAAGCCTCTTTGAGCTAATTCTTCCTGTACTTTTTCCCAGCCGATTTTATCCAACTTATCAATAGCAACACACAATGGACCTTCTTTTCCCGCTTCGCCGATCACCTCTGAAATCCCGGTTAAAATCTTCCGGTTGTTTATTTTGATATCATAGTCAGCAATATTCAGATTGGAAAAAACCATACGAATCATCAAAACAATTTCTGCTTCACAAACCAAGCTATCTGTGCCTACCACATCGGCATCACATTGATAAAATTCTCTATACCTGCCCTTTTGAGGTCTGTCTGCCCGCCAAACGGGCTGGATTTGAAACCTCTTGAAAGGGAATGTCAATTCATTTCGGTTCATCACCACAAACCTCGCAAATGGCACAGTCAAGTCATATCTAAGCCCCTTCTCAGAGACTTTTGACAAGGTAGCATTTGCCCCATTCTGCAAATCTTCGGGACCTACATTCTTTAGAAAATCTCCACTGTTGAGGATTTTAAATAGCAATTGATCCCCTTCGTCTCCATATTTTCCTGTCAGAGTACTCAAATTCTCCATAGCTGGAGTCTCTATCTGATTATAGCCAAACAACTGAAATGTATCCTTGATTGTATCTAGGATGAAATTTCTTCTGGCCATTTGGAGAGGTCCAAAATCTCGGGTTCCTTTCGGTAAACTCGGCTTTTGCATGCAAGTAATTTTGGTGATTAAAGCCCAAATTTACCGAAAAAAAGCAGAAATATCCCCGAACTCAGAGATAATACACAATTTATTCGCGCAGATTAATAGGCAATCAAAAAATGTTTCTTTACCTTTGCGTTCCGTTTCGAAACAAAAATCTTTAAACACATATAGTCATGGCAGTTACTACTCTGAAAAGAAAGCTAAGAAGAAAAAGACAAAGCCAGAATACACGTATCATCAAAATTAAGCAATTGACTGCTCAGCCGGTGATTAAAAACGTGGATGTAGAGGAATTGAAAAAGTCTTTCGAGAAGAAATAATTTCCCTTCTAGATATTGAGCGGCCTTGAGCCGCTTTTTTTTTGCCTATTCAGTAAGCCTTCCTCTTCTACCAAGCTCTATTACCCGAAGATTGGCTATTTTCCCTGAATTGATTTCAAAAAGGAGCATAGTTCTCATCTGGTGAAAACCTTGCTGCCCAATAGCCCCAGGATTCATATAGAGGCAATTCAAGTCTTTATCCATCTCCACTTTGCAAATATGTGAATGGCCACAAATAAAAACTTGAGGTCTTGATACTTTGATTTTATTTTTCACTCCCTTTGCGTAGCGGGGAGGTTTCCCTCCGATGTGAGTCATTAAAAACCGAACATCTTCAACTTCCCATTCCAACCATTCTGGATATAAATTCTGAGTATTAGTATCATCTATGTTCCCATAAACCGCTCTGATTGTTTTTCCCTCAGGTAATGCATTCATGACAGTCAACTCACCAATGTCACCTGCATGCCAGATTTCATCTACTTCTTCAAGATGTTGAAGAGTTTTGTGATCAATGTAACTGTGAGAATCAGAAATCAATGCGATTTTAGTGGACATTTGAAACGAAAGGCTTTAATTTTTCCTTGATAATGTAAGTCTTACCCCAAAACAATACGATCACTATGAAAAACCTAGCATTTCTTGGCCTCTTTTTTCTGGCAATACTTGGAACCTCCACACTTTCTTATGCTCAGTCTCCTGCAGATTCAGCCAAAGTGGTTTCAGTTGAAAAATTTCAAAAGCTAAGCTCAAAGAAGAAAAATATCCTAATCGATGTAAGAACACCTGAAGAAATGCAGGAGGGTCACTTGGAAGGTGCCTTGAATATCAATTTCCTTTCAGAGGGATTTGAAAATGAAATTAAACAATTGGACAAGACTAAAACTTATTTATTGTACTGTCGAACTGGAAAAAGAACAGCTAAGGCAGGTGCTGCAATGAAAGCAGCCGGATTTAAAAAAGTAATCATATTAGATGGCGGAATTACCGCCTGGAAAGAACAAGGAAAACCCATAGAAGAATGAGTCAAATAAAATCTGTTAATCCCTATTCCGGTGAAATCCTGAAAGAATTTCAACTTTTGACGGAAAATCAAGTTCAGGAAAAACTTCAAAAAGGCGAAAAAGCCTATCAGAAATGGAAAAAATCTCCCTTTTCTGAAAAATCAAAATTGATGCGTAAAGCAGCAGAGGAATTACGGGAAAATAAGGAACATTATGCGAAAATTATTTCCCTTGAAATGGGAAAAATCATCAAGGAATCAGTTTCAGAAGTTGAAAAATGCGCTTGGGTCTGTGAATATTATGCTGACAATGCAGAGGAATATTTGAAGCCTGAACCCATCTCTCTCCCTGATGGAAAAAATGCCAAATTATTTCACCAACCAATCGGGACTGTTTTGGCAGTAATGCCCTGGAACTTCCCATTCTGGCAGGTATTTCGATTTGCTGCTCCAACATTGATGGCAGGTAATACGGGTTTATTGAAGCATGCATCCAATGTACCTCAGTGTGCTTTAGCAATAGAGGAGGTATTTACCAAGGCCGGTTTTCCAGAGGGAGTTTTTCAAACACTTTTAATCGACTCGAAAACAACCACGGCAATTATAGAAAACCCAATCATCAAAGCCGTTACCCTGACAGGAAGCGAAAAAGCCGGTGCAGCAGTTGCCTCAGCTGCGGGCAAACACATCAAAAAATCCCTACTAGAACTGGGAGGCAGTGATCCATTTATCATATTGGAAGATGCTGACATAGAAGAAGCATCCAAAACTGCAGCTAAAGCTAGAATGATCAATTTTGGCCAAAGTTGTATCGCCGCTAAGCGGTTTATCGTTCAGGATACAGTCTATGATCAATTTTTAGAAATATTTTCCAATGAAATAAAAAACCTCAAGGCCGGGGAGCCTCTGGATGAAAATACGGACTATGCATGCATGGCAAGACCTGATTTAGCAGAGGAGCTCTATGAGCAAATTCAAGAATCTGTAGACAAAGGAGCTAAGGTTTTACTGGGAGGAAAAGCCCCTGAAAAAGGAAGTGCCAAATTTTCTCCTACTATTTTAACAGATATTCCAAAAGATTCTCCGGCATATTCAGAAGAATTATTTGGACCGGTTGCTATCGTTTTTCGGGTTAAATCAGCCGATGAAGCTATTCAAATAGCCAATGATTCTGAATTTGGTTTAGGATCATCTCTCTGGACGAAAAATCCGGAAAAAGCTGAAGCATTGGCTTCAAGGATAGAAAGCGGTGCAGTCTTTATCAATTCATTGGTGGCATCCAACCCACATCTTCCCTTTGGAGGAATCAAAAAGTCCGGTTATGGAAGAGAACTGAGCCGCCATGGAATATTGGAATTTGTAAACACCAAAACAGTATACCTTGGCTGATAGATAAGGGATAATCAATCGGTCTATTTTTGCAATTGCCCGATTCCTTCCTATTTTTACGAGCCAAAATTTTGTCTTTAACTAATGAGAGAAATACAATTTCGCGAAGCCCTCAGAGAGGCCATGTCCGAAGAGATGAGACGTGATAAGAACGTCTTCCTGATGGGTGAAGAAGTAGCTGAATATAACGGAGCTTACAAAGTTTCACAGGGAATGCTGGATGAATTTGGTCCAGAGAGAGTTTATGACACTCCAATCTCTGAATTGGGCTTTGCCGGTTTGGGAGTAGGTGCTGCAATGAATGGACTTATTCCAATCATTGAATTCATGACTTTCAACTTCTCCCTAGTTGCGATCGATCAGATCATCAACTCCGCTGCTAAAATGTTAGCCATGTCAGGGGGAGCCTATTCAGTTCCTATTGTTTTTCGAGGACCTACAGGAAATGCAGGTCAGCTGGGAGCTACACACTCTTCCAACTTTGAAAATTGGTTCGCCAACACTCCGGGTTTGAAAGTTATAGTACCTTCTAACCCTTATGATGCTAAAGGTTTATTAAAAGCTGCAATCCGTGATCCAGATCCAGTAATTTTCATGGAATCTGAATTAATGTATTCTGACAAAGGAGAAGTTCCTGAATCAGAATACCTTTTACCAATCGGAGTAGCTGATATTAAAAGAAAAGGAAAAGATGTTACGTTGATTTCCTTCGGTAAAATGATGAAAGTGGCTCTGGAAGCTGCAGAAGAAATGGCGAAAGAAGGAGTTGATTGTGAAGTAATCGATTTGAGAACTGTCAGACCTATCGATTACGCAACCTGTGTAGAGTCATTGAAAAAGACCAACCGTGCAGTTATTGTAGAAGAAGCTAATCCATTGGCTGCTATTTCCTCCGAATTGACTTACCATTTCCAGAGATATGCATTTGACTATTTGGATGCTCCTGTGATTCGTGTGAATTCAATGGATGTACCTTTAAGTTATGCTCCTACTTATATCGAGGCGACTATCCCTAATGTAGCGAGAACGGTAGCTGCTATCAAAAAAGTAACTTACCAAGAGTAATCATATAATTAATCCAAAAAAAAAGCCCTGACTTACCAAAGTCAGGGTTTTTTGTTACCCAATCTATCTATCTGTTTACTTATTACTAAATCGATAATTCATGAGAAATGTTTCACGATCTTCAAAAAAAATGGCTGTCTCATAAATCGTTCAAATGTAAGCCTGAGTGTAGTCGAAGGCCAATTATATCATCCTGGCCTACATTTCGACTTCGCTCAATGTGACAAAATCACTTTTGAGACAGCCCTTATTTTAAGTTTTTTTAGCGGTTGTTTTGAATCATCTCTCCTCCACCTTCTTCACCGCCTTTCAAATCATCATTAGATACTGACCTTCTTCTTCTAGGTCTATCGTTCATACTTAGCTTACCAATTCTGTAGCTGAAGTTGATCTTGAAATTCATATTTCTCAAAGCACTTGTACTGTTCTGTACAATGGTAGGCGTGATGGTCTCATTTCTGATGATAAATTCCTTCGCTAAGAAGTTTTCAGCACCAAATCCAATGCTTCCTCTTTTTTCATTGAATTGCTTATTGAAGTTTAAGCCATAAGCTGCGAATCCTCCGCTTGAACCTTGAAGTTGTACTCTTCTTCCTCTTGCAAAGGTGAATAGTTGAATCTGCCAGTCTTTTGGTAAAGAGTAGTTTCCAAACATTCTTCCACTGACTACCCATCCCTGATTAGATGCCGCAAAAAGCGGATCAGTCAATCCATTGTCCAACATGGCATAGTAAAGATCAAAACCACCATTTAAAGAGAACTTGTTGCTGATGCTAACATTGGCAAAGATGTTTGTACCTAAAGCCTGCTCCTGACCAATATTCTCGTAGGTCGTATAGATGATATCATCATCCTGAACAGTTCTTACTGCCTGAATCGATCCCGTAGTATTTCTGTAGAATCCGGTGAAGTTTAGCATAGTACCTTTGATGAAGGTACTATATCCCAATTCATAATTATCAGTCAATTCAGGATCCAAAATAGGGTTACCCTGAGAGATTTGAAGTGGATTGGATGCTTCAATGTTTGGATTCAAAAATCTCAAGGATGGTCTTTGAATTCTTCTGTTGTATGCAGCCTTGATCATGTTGCCATTTTTCAATTTGCGGCTAGCATTCACACTTGGCACCAAGGTTCCGTAAGAAGGAATATCAACCTCCAATTCATTGGCAAAATCAGCGGAAATGGTTGTATACTCATATCTCAATCCCGGCTTCAAGGTGTAATTTTTCAAGAAGCTGAAAGTATAAGAAAGGTATCCCGCAGTTACATTTTGATCATAACTGAATTCATTGCTTAAGGATGGGTCTTGCAATTCTACATATGGTCCATCAGCACCTTCTGCTTGGAAATAAGCAAAGTCCGAATAGGCTTTTCTCAAAATGTTTTTAGCCCCGTATTCCAAAATTTGATTTCCTTTATCCCCCAGAGGGTTTACAAAATCCAACTGAACAGTAAATTCTTCATTTCGGCTTGGGTTATCGTTTCTCAGCCTTGAGTCAATAGTTTGAAAATCTTCATTGAAAAGAGTGTTTACAAAGTTATTTTCTCTGTTGTTTCTACTATAAAGAGTCAATAAACTTGCCTCCTTACCTTTCTTCTCGTAGGTTTTGGTGTAGTTCAAACTTACATCAATGGAATTGGACTGATCCTTGGAATTAGTTTCTCTCAAGGCTTCTCTGATCAAATTTCCTCCTACAAAATTTTGTGTTAGGAAGTCATTTTGCCAGTTATTAGAATTTCTGATACCAAAGTTTACTGCACCAGTGATAAAATTGAACTTATCGATTTCATAATCCACACCAAAGTTATATCTACCAAACAGGTCTCTTCTTTCTGTATCTGCTGACTGCAGAATTGTAGTCGTATTTCCTGATGGGTCAATCAACTGCTGCTCGTTGTCGAATCTTCCCAAGATATTATAGCCAGAGCGGCCAAAACCTCCCAGCGAAAATCCAAACTTTCCGATTCTGGCACTTCCGTTCAATCCCAAGTTAGAACCTCTCAAACCAGCACCACTGTTGATACTCATGGTCACACCCTGTAGATTATTCTTCTTTGTAACAATATTGATTACACCGGAAGTACCTTCTGCATCAAATCGAGCTGAAGGTGAAGTAATAACTTCTACCTCTTTAATTTGATCTGCTGGAATTTGCTTCAATGCATCTGTAATGCTGCTGGCAGCTATTGCTGAAGGTCTGTTGTCAATCAATACAGTGATGTTGCTACTTCCTCTCATAGATACATTTCCATCCAAGTCTACGGATAGCATTGGAACTCTTCTCAACACATCCGTTGCATCTCCACCCGCAGTCGTTCTGTCATTCTCTGCTTTATAGATTGTTCTGTCAACACGCTCTTCAATCAATTGTCTTTGACCTTGAACGGTCACTTCCTCCAATGCCAATCCCTCATCGCTCATTGATAGATTTCCGAGGTTGATATCTCCGGTATTAGATTTTACAGATATGTTGTCAACTACCAGCGTTTCGAACCCAATAAAAGTCAATTGAAGGGAATACTCTCCAGGATCGAAACCTGTAATGAAGAATTTACCTTCCCCGTCAGCGACGGCACCGGCTAAACTCACATCTGACCCTTTTCTGTATAAGACTGCGGTAGCATAGCCAACAGGTTCGCCAGATTTTGCATCTTTAGCCACACCGATAATTCTGGCAGGCTGTTCTTGGTTTTGCTGGGCGAAGGTTTGATTGAAACCGATGGCTGCAAAAAGAATTAATAAACTGAATAGATTTTTCATCTGTTTTAGATAAATGATTTCAAAATTTTAATGGCACTCGCAAAATTCTTTTGATTCATTTTGCGAGCTTCACCTCAAATTTGATTTCGTGGTTTGTTTTCAAATATTGGGCTGTCACCTCATTGATACCCCAAAATTGAAGGCTTTGTTCAGCAATATTTTAGGTAATAGACCATTCATTGGTATTTGTCGACAAATAGGTCGATTTGCCTGATAAGGCAGAAGAAATCATCGATTAAGCGATTCATCCGCTCATCAGGGAGTTTCGCCGTGAAAAACAGCAGATTGGTAGATTTTCTAACTGAAATACTATTCTTTATATTAGTTTGGACCTGAAAATCAGACGTATGCCATCAATCACCTCCAAAAAAAATCTTTCTTTCCTAGTTCACATACTGGGATGGCTGATGCTATGTATAGTCCTTATCTTACTGTCTCCTCTATCCTGGAGAATGGGAGAAAATGAATTGCCCACAGCTTTCTGGTACAAACAAGTTTTCTTGGTAGCAGTTTTGGTATCCATCTTTTACACCAATGCCTCGATTGGTGTTCCCAAAATATTACTCAAAGGAAAAAATTACATATACCTCCTATTGGTAATAGCTGGAGCTGTAGTCTTCTACTTCACGATCATTTATTTCGAGCAACTCATCAAGTACCCGATGAGAATGCATGAATTTTTCAACCCTGACAAACCATTCGTACCTGGAAGAAGATGGCTGCCTGGAGACGTATTTCAACTTCTACTTTACACCGTATCTATTGGCTTGAGTACTTCTTTGGCGCTGGTTCAAAAATGGCAAAAAGACGAAACTGTACGACAGGAACTGGAAAAACAGCGGATCAACACAGAGCTCTCTTACCTCAAGGCTCAGATCAATCCACACTTTTTCTTCAATACATTAAATAATATCTATTCATTAACCAATCTGGATATTAAAAAAGCACAGGAAGCTTTATTGAAGCTTTCCCGGATGATGCGCTATGTGCTTTATGAAAATCAAAAAGAATCAACTTTACTGAGTAAAGAGGTAGATTTTATCAGAGACTATATTGAATTGATGAAAATGAGATTGACTGATAAAGTCACCTTAAATATTAGTATGGACGAACCCAAAAACAACCATACTATTGCTCCAATGATGATTTTACCTTTTCTGGAAAATTGTTTCAAACATGGAATCAGCTCTCAACATCCCAGCAAAATTGATATTAAAATGGAAATCATGGGAGACACCTTATTCTTTGAAACCAGAAATCAGATTTTCCCTATCAATCAGGATAGCCCCGAAGCAAAAGAAAGTGGAATCGGATTAGTCAACACCCAGAGAAGGCTAAGTCTATTATATCCCAATAAACACCGCTTGAAATTTGGCAAAGTTGAAGACAAGGACGAATATTATGTCAATCTGACAATCAACTTGGAATGAAACTCAAATGTATAGCCGTAGATGATGAGCCACTTGCTCTCGAACTAGTATGCAAATACATACAGCAGACGGCTTTTCTTGACTTGGTTGGCAAGTTTTCCAGTGCCATTGATGCGCTGGCATTTCTAAATAAAGAGGAGGTTCAATTGATTTTCATGGACATCCAAATGCCCGATCTTTCCGGAATGGAGCTCGCAAGGGTGCTGGATGGCAAAAAGACCTCGGATAAAACCAGAATTATTTTCGCTACGGCTTATCATCAATTTGCAATAGAAGGATATAAGGTAGACGCTTTGGATTATTTGCTTAAACCTTACAGCTATGAGGATTTCCTGAATGCTGCTACCAAAGCTTATAATTACTTTGAAAAGCAGGAAAACAAGATTCCAAATCCGGCTACTACTCCGACAGAAAGCAGTCCCGAGTATATTTTTTTGAAAGTAGAATATCAGTTGGTCAAAGTAATGCTTTCAGATATCACACATGTGGAAGCATACAAGGACTATGTGAAAGTTCACTTAAAATCAAAACCCAATCCACTACTTTCTCTGACCAGTTTAAAAAGTATGGAGGAGCTTTTGCCCACTTCAAAATTTATGCGGGTGCATCGCTCTTATATCATTGGTTTAGATCACATAGAATCCGTTTCAAAAAACGTGATCACCATCGGCACACATCACATCTCGGTGAGCGATAATTACAAGGAACCCTTCTTGGAGTTTATGGGGAAATGGATGAATTGATTGGGGAAATCTGAAAGCTAAAATCTTAAGTCTGAAAAACGGTAGCGTCACTGCGAGGAGGAACGACGAAGCAGTCTCATAAATCTCATCGGCGCAAAGTTTTAATCTCCCGCAAAGGATAGAAGAGGCGAAGAATATATGAAGTCCCCTTCAAGTCTAATTTT